>DASRDL010000175.1:0-23239 GCA_035652635.1 Hyphomicrobiaceae bacterium
AGGTGGCGGCTGTCGGCCACGTCCTTGAAGCCGCGCCAACGGTCGGAGATCTCCTTGTCCTTGGCCAGAGTGTTGGTGATGAGGGCGAAGAGGCGCGCGTTCTCCTTGAACACTTTGGCCAGCGCCTCGGCCGCCGCCTGCCGCTTGTGCCCGTCGGCGTGCATCAGGAGGTTGAGCGTGGGCTCGAGCGTGAGCGGCTCGTTTTCGCCCTCCACCTCGAAGCGCAGCCCCGTCATGGTCTCGCTGAAGAGACGGCTCCACGCCGCGTGCGCGGTGATGGACTTCTCGTGAAACAGTCGCTCCAGCCGCTCGTCCAGCTGGTAAGGCTTCTCCTTGCGCAGGTCGGCGATCCAGGGCCGGTAGCGCGCCAGCGCCGGCACCGCGAGCGCGCGCTCGAGCTCCGCGTCCTCGATCTTGTTGAGCTCCAGCTCGAAGAAGACGAGGTCCGTGGTGATGGCCGTGATCTTCTCCTGGATGTCGCCGTAGAACTTGGCGTGCTCGGGGTTGGAGGTGTCGGCGGCATAGACGAGGCCGGCGTAGGAGCCGAGCTTGCCGATGGTGTCGCTCAAGCTTTCGTAGGCGGCGATCGCCTCGGCCAGCGCCGCGCCGTCGCCGCCGAGGCCGGCCAGCTTGCCCTGGTAGCGCTGCTTGAGCTCGGCGGCCTTGGCCGCCGCCTTCTTCAGGTCGGCCTGCACCGCCTTTGAGCCGATCCCCGGATAGAGATCGCTCAAGTTCCATGTGGGCATGGAGCCGAGCCCGTCCGGCCGTGTCGGCGCGGCCCCGCGCGGCCTGCGCTTCGCCGAAGGGGGCGCTGCCTTCCTCTCGCTCATGTTCCCGCTCCCGAGCAATGCGTCGACCCGGCAGATGCCATGGGCCTTGCGGCCCGACTATGGCCGCCGCCCCACAGTCGGCAAAAAAGCATCAACGCAGGCCGAAGCGAAACGAAGCATTTACCCAGATCGGGCAGTCTTCGCGTGCCCCCGTGAGTCGTGTGTGGCCGGCTGTTCAAGGTTGGGTCGGTCGCGCGGTGGTTGTCAGTAACAGTCGAGTTGAGTACCGCCACAGATGCCCAAGCTCGTCCTGATCGTCGATGACGATCCTGCCCAGCGTCGCATACTCGAAGAAACCATCAAGCGTCTCGGCTTCGAGACCCGCACCGCCGGAGGCGGCGAGCAGGCTCTCCAGATCCTCGAAGGTCCCGACCGTGGTTCGGTGGCGCTCGTGCTGCTCGACCACGTCATGCCGGGAATCGACGGCATGGAGGTGCTCAAGCGCGTGGCTCCCAAGCCCGGCACGCCCCCCATCATCATGCAGACCGCACACGGCTCCATCGATGCCGCCATCAACGCCATGCGCGCCGGCGCCGTCGATTTCGTGGTCAAGCCGACCTCGCCCGAGCGGCTCGAGGTGTCGATCAACAGCGCGCTCAAGATCGAGGCGCTGCAGGGCGAGATCGCCCGCATCCGCAAGAAGGTCGAGGGCACCCTCACCTTCGCCGACCTCATCGTCGGCGGCCAGGCCATGCAGCGCGCGGTGTCTCTCGGCCGCCGAGCCGCGAGCTCCAACATCCCGGTCCTGATCGAGGGCGAGTCGGGCGTGGGCAAGGAGCTGATCGCGCGCGCCATCCAGGGCGAGAGCGAGCGCAAGTCGCGGCCCTTCGTCACCGTCAACTGCGGCGCCATCCCCGAGAACCTGGTCGAGAGCATCCTGTTCGGGCACGAGCGGGGCTCCTTCACCGGTGCGGTGGACAAGCGCATCGGCAAGTTCCAGGAGGCCGACGGCGGCACGCTGTTCCTCGACGAGATCGGGGAGCTGCCGCTCGACGCGCAGGTGAAGCTGTTGCGCGCCCTGCAGGAGGGCGAGATCGACCCGGTCGGCGCCAAGAAGCCGGTCAAGGTCGACTTCCGCCTGATCTCGGCCACCAACCGCGACATGATCCAGCTGGTCAAGGACGGCAAGTTCCGCGAGGACCTCTACTACCGCCTCAACGTGTTCCCGATCTGGGTGCCGCCGCTGCGCGAGCGGCTGGAGGATGTGCCCGATCTGGCCTTGCACTTCCTCGCCCGCTTCGCCGCCGAGGAGGGCCGCCGCATCAGCTGCATCTCCAAGGAGGCGCTGGAGCTGCTCTCCAGCTACACCTGGCCCGGCAACGTGCGCCAGCTCGAGAACGCGATGTTCCGCGCCGTGGTGCTGGCCGACGGCCCGCAGCTGACCGTCGCCGAGTTCCCGCAGATCGCCGCCCACGTCGAGGGCTTCCGCGCCGCCATCCCGCCGGCCCCCGCCCCGGTGGACCGGCGCCCGGTGATCACCGGCCCGGCCATGCTGGGCGCCGAGAGCACCATCCCGCGCACCGTGGAGGTGGGCGCCTCGGCCGGAGCCAAGGGCGCCCTCGGCATCCCGGCCGTCACCGATGCCGGCGAGATCCGATCGCTCGAGGCCATGGAGGCCGACATGATCCGCCTGGCGCTCGGGCGCTACCGCGGGCACATGACGGAGGTGGCCAAGCGCCTCGGCATCGGCCGCTCCACCCTCTACCGCAAGATGCGCGAGTTCGGCCTCGAGGAGCGGGCGAACTGAAGGAATGGCAGGGCGCAAGCGGCATCAGCCGCATTGCGCCGGTCGGGGACGCGCTTGCGCCGACGTCGGCGCAATGCGCTGGATCCTTGCACCCTGCACCGCGCACGGCAGCGCCGCGAAAATTTCGCTGGACGCCCTCTGAAATAGTCCCGAATCTTTGCCCTCCAGCCGCGCCCCGAGCGCGCGAGCCATCGACCGGAGGGGACCCCATGCCAACCGTCCAAGCCGACCGCCTGACCAAGATCGGCAAAGCGCTTCTGCGCGCGTCCGGCGCGTCCGAGGAGGAGGCGACCGCCGTCGCCGTCGGCTGCGTCAACGCCAACCTCGCCGGCCACGACTCGCACGGCGTCATCGCCATCCCGACCTACATCGACCGCATCAAGGCCGGCCACATCGTGCCCGGCGCCAAGTGGGAGATCGTCAAGGAGTCGCCGGCGACCGCCGTCATCGACGGCCACTGGGGCTTCGGCTTCCACGTCAATGCCAAGGCGATGCAGCTCATCATCGACAAGGCCAAGAAGACCAACGTTGCCGCCTGCACGGTCTACCGCCAGAGCCATGTCGGACGGCTCGCCGCCTATCCGCTGATGGCCATGCGCGAAGGCATGATCGGGCTCGCCACGGCCGACTCAGGCCGCTCGCCCAAGGCGGTGGCGCCGTTCGGCGGCCGCGAGGCGCGGCTCGGCACCAACCCGATCTCGATCGCCGTCCCGTCGGATCTGGAGGCGCCGTTCTACCTCGACATGGCGACGTCCGCCGTGGCGGCCGGCAAGGTGATGCTGGCCGCCGCGCGCGGCGAGCAGATCCCCGAAGGCTGGCTGGTCGACACCGACGGCAAGCCGTGCACCGATCCCACCCGCCTGCGCAAGGGCGCGGCGCTGCTCCCCCTCGGCGGCACGGAGGGCTACAAGGGCAGCGGGCTCGCCGCCATGGTGGAGGTGCTGTGCGGGCTGCTCACCGGGCTCGGCTTCGGTGTCGAGCCCACGGGCCGGCACAACGACGGCTGCTTCATGGCCGTGTTCAACGTCGCCGCCTTCCGTCCGCTCGCCGAGTTCAAGAAGGAGGTGGCCGACTTCGCCCGCTACCTCAAGGCCACGCCGCCGGCGCAGGGCAGCCGCGGCGTGTTCTATCCCGGCGAGGTGGAGCACCTGCGCGAGGTCGAGCGGCGCAAGTCCGGCATCGAGGTGGAGGACGCCACCTGGGACAAGCTGCGCGCCATCGCCAAGGAGCACGGCCTCGCCGCCGAGCTCGATTTGAAATAGCGACTTTCCCTCTCCCCGTCGGGGAGAGGACGTGAGGCCATGACTTACGGGCGCGGGGCGCGCCGTTGCCACCTGGAAAACGTCGATGGCGCGGCCGTAAGTCATACGGCCGAACTGGTGAGGGGGAAGTAGGCTGCAAGGTGAAGATCCCCTCATCCGCCCTTCGGGCCCCTTCTCCCCAAGGGGAGAAGGGGCCCTGCGGCCCCGATGGAGTAGAACAGCATGACGCGGCAGATGGTGATGGTCGGCTTCCTGCAGGCGCAGAACTGCACGAACCTGCCCTGCTCCTGGCGGCATCCCGAGTCGCGCGACGATGCGCATTCGCCCGACTACTACCAGGAGATCGCCCGCGTGCTGGAGGCCGGCAAGTTCCACATGGCCTTCTTCGACGACCGCCTCGCCATGCCGGACCGCTACGGCAGCGACCACGCCCACACCGTCGAGTACGGCATCCGCGCCACCAAGATGGATCCGCTGATCGTGCTCATGACCATGGGTGCGGTGACGACCCGGCTGGGCCTCGCGTCCACCTGCTCCACCACCTACTTCGAGCCGTTCGACGTGGCCCGCCGCTTCGCCACCCTGGACCTCATGACCAACGGCCGCGGCGCCTGGAACGTGGTCACCTCCGTCAACGACGGCGAGGCCCAGAACATGGGCCGCCAGGAGCACCTGGCCCACGACCTGCGCTACGACAAGGCCGACGAGTTCATGGAGGTGGTGCTCGGCCACTGGGACACCTGGGACGACGGCGCCATCATCGTCGACAAGAAGACCGGCCGCTACGCCGATCCGAAGAAGGTGAGGCGGCTCGACCACAAGGGCAAGTACTACACCTCGCGCGGGCCCTTCACCGTGCCGCGCTCGCCCCAGGGACATCCCGTGATCGTGCAGGCCGGCGCCAGCGGGCGCGGCCAGAAGTTCGCCGGCCGCTGGGGCGAGGTGATCTTCGCCGCCGCCCGCAACACCGAGATCGCCAAGGAGGGCTACCAGGCCGTCAAGGGCGAGGCGGCCCGCCTCGGCCGCAACCCCGACCACATTTCCATCTGCAACATTCTGATGCCGATCTCGGGCGCCACCAAGGCCGAGGCCGAGGACAAGATGGCGCTCATCTCCAAGCTGCCCATGGAGATCGACGCGCTGTCGCTGCTGGCCGAGGCACTCAACTTCGATTTCGCCTCCAAGGGCATCGACGAGCCGTTCACCACCGAGGAGCTCGCCGGCATGACCGGCATGCTCGGCATTCGCGACGGCGTGCTCAAGCGCAGCGGCAAGAAGAACCCGAGCGCGCGCGACTTCATCAACTACTCGGGTCGCGGCTATGTCGACAGCGCCGTGGTCGGGGGCCCCAGGGAGATAGCCGACTACATGGAGGAGATGTTCGCCGCGCGCGGCTGCGACGGTTTCGTGGTGGCTGCCACACATGTGCCAGGCGCCTATGCGGACTTCGTCGCCCACGTGGTCCCCGAGCTGCAGCGCCGCGGGCTCTACCACAAGGACTACGCCGGCGTGACGCTGCGCGAGAACCTGGGGCTCCCGCGGCCGCCGGTGGGGGCGTGGAAGCTGGCGAGGTAGCGGCGGCGGAACAGGCCCCAGGCCTCAGGCCGCCGTGGATAGCGCCACCACGTGCAACGGCGCGGGCAGGCCTTTGAGCCGGTGCTCGCCGAGGTCGTGTGACTGGACGCCCACCGGCAGGCGCAGGCCGCCACCGGAGCACGACGCCACCACGTCCTTGTCCAGCGCCTTGGCGAGCCCCTCGAGGCGGGCGACCGTGTTGAGCGTCTCGCCGCGGAAGACGATCTGGCGCTTGCTGTCGCCGCACTCGCCCGCCACCACGGATCCGCGGTGCAGCACCGCGCGCAGGTCGGGGACGACCCCGAACTTCTGCCGGTACCAGGCGGAGCGCTGTCGCACCGCCTCGCGTGCGGCGAACACGGCCTCGACCGCGCGCCGGTCCTCGTTGCCGGCGCCGGCGCCGATCCTCCAGCTCGCAATCACGGCATCGCCGACGTACTCGTAGATCTCGGCGCCATGCTCCGTTATCGGCGCGTCGATGTCGAAGAACAGCGCGGAAAGCAACTCGTGGAACTGCTCGTCGCCCAGCCGAACGGCGAGCGGCGTGGAGCCCTTGAGATCGAGCAGCAGAAACAGCCTCTCTTCGTGCTGCGGACGGTAGTAGCGCCCGAAAACGACATTGGCCAGCGCGCGCCCGCCGACCAGGCTGCGCATTTGCGCCACGAACATGGCGATGGAGAACATCGCGAATGAGAAGAGGACGTTGCGAAGGGTCTGCACCGGCTCCAGCAGATGGTCGGCTACGCTTTCGCCGAGCAGTCTCGAAATCCAAGCATTGAGGGCGAGCATCAGCAGGACGAGGCATGTGTGCGCCGCCACGCGAAGACCGAGGAACTGCAGGAACGGCAGACGGCGAAAGGCGGCGCCGTGCTTGCCTTGGACAAAGACGATCTCGAGTGCGCTGGTGGCGCCGGCGATCAAGGCACCGGCGCGCGCGCCGAGCAGCCAGGTCGCCAGCTCCGGCTTGCCCGGCTTCACCATGGCGTGCGTGTAGAGCTCGCCCGCGACTGCACCGACCAGCACGAACGCCAGCCATGTCAGCAGTTGCCGGCGCGCGCGGGAGGAAAGTGCCATCGTCATGCAGGCCTCTGCTGGTGGAGCGACATCCGTTGCCGCCGTTGCAGATCGTTGCGCCTGCACAGGCGGGGACGCTGCAAGAATTGCATCCCAGCCCCTCCGAGGCCAGGGCTGCAGTTGCGTGCGGGCGCCAAGGCGATAAGCTGCAGCACGCATCGGTGCGCAAGTCGGCCGTGGTGCTGGTGAGCAGGAGCGAACGCGAATGTCCAAGGAAGTCGTATCACAATTGGCACCGACGGGCGTGCTGCGCGCCGGCATCAACCTGTCGAACTTCCTCCTGGTGACGGGCCGGAGCGCCAACGGCGATCCCGAAGGCGTGGCCCCGGATATGGCGCGCGAGATCGCCAACCGGCTCGGCGTGCCGGTCAAGTACGTGCCGTTCAAGACGCCGGGCGAGCTCGCCGATGCGGCCGCCACCGACACCTGGGACATCGGCCTCATCGGCGCCGAGCCGCAGCGCGCCGAGAAGATCACCTTCACCGCCGCCTACTGCGAGATCGAGGCGACCTACCTGGTGCCGGCCGGCTCGCCCCTGCAGAAGATCGCCGACGTCGACAAGCCGGGCATCAGGATCGCGGTTACCGGTCGCGCCGCTTACGGCCTCTGGCTCGACCGCAACATCAAGCACGCACAGCTGGTGAAGACCGACAGCCTCGACAGCGCCTACGAGAAGTTCGTCGCCGACAAGCTCGACGCGCTGGCGGGCCTGCGGCCGCGGCTGATCTCCGACGTCAAGAAGCTGCCCGGCGCGCGCATCCTCGAGGGCCAGTTCACGGCCGTCCAGCAGGCCGTCGGCACCGAGCGCAAGAACGCCGCCGGCGCCGAGTTCCTGCGCAAGTTCGTCGAGGAGGCCAAGTCCTCCGGCCTCGTCGCCCGCCTCATCGCCAAGCACAAGGTCGTGGGTCTCTCGGTGGCGCCGCCGGCGGCGTGACGGCATCCCGCGCGTCGACCAACGACACGCCGCGTTTCAGCGCGTTGCGCGCCGGTGCCAGCTGCTCGATGCGCCGGGCCGGAGCCGTCTTCGGCACGGCCCCCATCAGCTCCTTGCGCGCCTCGACGATGATGACGCCGGCGAAGCCCGGCCACAGGCGGGCGCCCATGCGCTCGAACGCGGTGGCCCAGCGCAGCAGCCACGGCCGGTCGAGGGGCGGCATGAACAGCGCGGAGGCCCACTCGATCGGCGTGAACAGGGCATCGCCCAACAGCCGCTCGAGCTGGCCGCGGCTGTAGGGCCGGCCGTGCCCGAAGGGTGTGGTGTCGAGCCGCGCCCACACCCCGCGGCGGTTGGGCACGATCAGCAGCAGGCGCCCCTCCGGCTTCAGGATGCGCCACATCTCGCGCAGCAGCGCGCCGGCCCGCTCCGACACCTCCAGGCAATGAACGCACAGCAGGAGATCGACCGAGGCGTCGGCCAGCGGCAGCATCGCCTCCTCGACCATGACGCTGAGGCCCGCCGGGCCCGAGGCCGGCCACACCAGCGCGCCCTGGGTCGCGGGCATCAGCGCGCCGAGCCGCTCGGCCTCGCCGCGGAACATGCCGATGTAGGGCGCGGCAAAGCCGAGGCCCATGAGGTGCGTGCCCTGCACGTTGCGCCAGCGGGCGCGGATACGGCTCGTCAGCAGCCGACGGGCGACGCCGCCGAGCGGGCCGTTGTAGAAATCGCGAAGGTCTACGACGTCGACTTGCATCGGAAGCGCGGCCGATCTCCACGCTGTGGCCGGGGCCGGCCCGGGAACGGGCGGCGCTGGAGGCGGTTGAATTCGAGTTGTGCGCTGCTAGGGTGCGTCAAGGTACCGGAAAAGCAAGCAAAAGCTCCAGGGTCGTGCTCATGGCGAAACTCGAAATTCATCAATTTCCGTGTCTCTCCGACAATTTCGGCGTGCTCGTTCGCGACGCCGACGGCGGGGTGGTGGCCTCCATCGATGCGCCCGACGCCAAGGACGTCGCGGGCGCGCTCGCCAAGACGGGCTGGAAGCTCACCCACATTCTGACCACACACCACCACGGCGATCATACCGCCGGCAACCTGGCGCTGAAGGCCGAGACGGGGTGCGCCATCATCGGCCCGCGCCGCGAGGCGTCCAAGGTGCCCGGCATCGACAGGCAGGTGGGGGAGGGCGACAGGTTCGCGCTCGGCACCCACGAGGTGCACGTCCTGGAGACGCCGGGGCACACGGCGGGCCATGTCAGCTACTGGATTCCATCGGCCGGCGTCGCCTTCGTCGGCGACACGCTGTTCGCCATCGGCTGCGGGCGGGTGATCGAGGGCAATGCCCAGATGATGTGGGCGTCGCTGGAAAAGCTGATGGCCCTGCCCAGGGAGACCCAGGTCTACTGCGGGCACGAGTACACCCAGGCGAATGCCCGCTTCGCCCTCACCATCGAGCCCGAGAACGAGGCCCTGCAGCGGCGGGCCAAGGAGGTCGATGCGCTGCGCGCCGCCGGCAAGGCGACGCTGCCCACCACCATCGGTCTTGAGCTGGAAACCAACCCGTTCCTGCGCCCCCACTCGCCGGCGATCCAGAAGCGGCTGGGGATGGCAGGGCGGCCGCTCTGGCAGATCTTCGGCGAGATCCGCGAGCGCAAGAACCGCAGCTGAGCCCTCCGGCGCCGACACCCTCCATGCCGGCGGCGCGAGCACCGCGTCAGGACTGCCTCAGGTGCCGCAGCGCTTGAGGTCGGCGGGGGCGCGGCTCCACATCATGGTCTCGCTCAGCCACTTCGTGCCCATGTAGCCCACCACCTTGAGCGACTTGGGGTTCACCAGCGTCAGCTCGACGCTGAACTTGGATTCGCGCTCGGGATCGTAAATCCAGCCGTTGTCCCACACCCCCGCCTTGACCGGCTTGGCATCGCCGATGATCTGGATGCCGCACACCTGCTTGGCATGCTCGGGGTCCTTGAGCCAGACGAGGCGGCCGCACAGCTGGTTGCCGCACTTGGTGATCTCCACCGCGCCGCGGCCGGTGTGGTCGTACCAGAGCCCGATGGGCTCGGCGGGATTCGTCTGGCCCGCTGCCGAGGTGGCCAGCGCCAGGGCCAGCGCCGGCAGAACGGCGGTCGTGAGATGCTTCATGATGGAAGGCTCCCTACCTGTGCACGACGCCCGCAAACAGCAGGATTCCGCGCCCGCAATATGGCGTTTCCGCGATGCGGGCAGGAGCATTCGTCAATGCTCGTCGGCGCCGTTGCCGCGGGCGCGGCGGCGGGCGCGGCCGACGATGCGGCCGTCCTCGATCCGGATCAGGCGGTCGGCGTAGGACAGCGTGCGGTGGTCGTGGGTGACGACCAGGATGCCGCGGCCCTTGTCCTTGGCCACCTCCGACAGGAGCGCCATCACCGACTTGCCGTTCTCGCTGTCGAGGGCGGCGGTGGGCTCGTCCGCCAGGATGACCGAGGGCGAGCCCGCGAGCGAGCGGGCGATGGCCACGCGCTGCTTCTCGCCGCCGCTGAGCTTGCTCGGGTAGGCATGGGCGCGGTGGCCGAGGCCGACGCGCTTCAGCGCCTCGACGGCGATGGCCGGCGCCTCGTGGAGCGCAGTGCCGCGCAAATCGAGCGCCAGCATCACGTTCTCGGCGGCGGTCAACGTCGGCACCAGATTGTAGGACTGGAACACGAAGCCCACATGCTTGCGCCGCAGGTCGGCGAGCCCCTCGGAGTTGAGGCCGGTCGCCGTGTGCGGACCGATGCGCAGCGTGCCCTCGCTGGGCGTGAGGATGCAGCCCAGGATCGACAGCAGCGTGGTCTTGCCCGAGCCGGACGGCCCCATGAGCAATGTGAGCTCGCCGGGCATCAGCTCCAGGCTCACGCCCTTCAGGGCCTTCACCTCGGCGGCGCCGGTGCCGAGGAACTTGACGATGTTGCTGGCTTCCAGAATCGGCTCCACGGAGTCCTCCCTTACCGGCTGAAGACGACGGCAGGATCGATGCGGATCACCTTGAAGATGGCGCTGACGGCGGCGATCACGCACATGACGACCGTGAGCGCCAGCAGGCTCCAGACGAGGTTGAAAGTCATGGCTATGGGCAGGAGGTCGCTCAGATAGTGGTTGACGACGACCGCCACCACCATGCCGATGACGTAGCCCATCAGGGCGCTGAGAACCGCCTGCCACAGGATCACCTTGCGCACGAAGCTCGACGAGGCGCCGAGCGCGCGCAGGGTGGCGAACTCGTTGATGTGCTCTTTCGTGCTGGCGTAGAGCGTCTGCGACACGACCACGATGCCGACCACGATCGCCAGCACCGCGCCGGCGATGAGGCCCGATCCGGCGCCGGTCTCGAACAGCCAGTAGTCGAGGCTGCGCTGGCGGAACTCGTCGTGAGTGAGCACCTCGGTGTCCGGCAGCCGCGCCTGCAATGCCTTGCGCACGCTCTCGATCTGGTTGCCAGGGGCCACGCGCACCAGTGTGTAGTTCGCCTGCTCCGAGCTCACGAGGTTCAACGTGCGCGCCAGCGTGAGAGTGGTGAAGACGAAGGGCAGGGTCGTGAACGAGCGTATGCCCTGCGTGAGAACCCTCACCGTCACCTGCGCGTCGTTGATCTCCGCGCGGTGGCCGATTTTCCTGACACCCAGGTCGTCGAAGTAGGTGTTGTCGACCGCTACGGCGTTGGGCAAGGAGAGGTCGGCGACGTTGCCTTCGACCACGTCCCAGGGCAGCGACTTCCGGCTCTCGCCCTCGGTGCCGATGACCAGCACCTGGGTGCTGCCGCAGGTGCCCTTCGGCGTCTCGCAACCGGCATTGTCCGTGCTTTGGCTGGTCCGGCGCCAGTTGGCGAAATTGACGATCAGGTCCTCGGCGCTCTGCACGCCAGGTGTCGACAAGGCGGCCTGCTTCTCGCGGCCGGGCAGCATCACCGTGGTCAGGTCGAAGCTCTTGGTGCCGACGGGCACCACCCACAGGTCGGCATTGATGTGGTCCATGACGGCCACGATGCGGAACCCGGAGCCGAGGTAGATGCTGCACTGGACGGCAATGAGGACGACCGAGAAGACGATGCCCACCAGCGTGACGAACAGGCTCAGCCGGTCGTGGAACAGGTTGCGGTAGGCGAGCTTGCGCGCCATCGGCATCGGTTGCGGCAATGCCGGGTTTGCCGCGCTGGCTGCTGTCATGGCTCGCGTCTCCCTGCTCGCTCGGCCGATGGGGCTGCTGATACTTACACGACAATGGTCGCCGCGGGCGAGGGGTGCTGTTCCACGCGGTACATGCGGAAGGGCGTCAGACCCCTTGCCGCAGCGCGGCAGCAGAGCGGCAAGGTGGGGCAGGGGGTGCGCGACTCCTCGTCGGCCGGCTACTTCAGCACGACGAGCGCGTCGGCGGCGGCCACCCCGGCGCCGACCGGGCCCACGAACACCGGGTTGATGTCGAGCTCCTTGAGGCGCGGCGCCAGGGTCACCGCCATGCCCGACACCGCTACCAGCGCCTGAGCCAGCGCCTCCTTGTCGGCGGGCGGCTTGCCGCGGTAGCCCTCGAACAGCTTGGCGGCCCGCAGCTCGGCGATCATCTCGCGCGCCGTCTCGATGCCGAACGGGGCGACGCGGTAGGTCACGTCCTTCAAGACCTCGGTGAAGACGCCGCCGAGCCCCAGCGCCACGACCGGTCCGAACGCCGGATCGTTGATGACGCCGATCAGCGTCTCGAGGCCCGAGGCCATCTGCGATACGAGCACGCCCTCGATCTTGGCCCCCGGAACCGCCTTGCGCGCGTTGGCGACGACCTCGGCCGCCGCGTCGGCGAGCGCCTCGCGCGCAACGGAGAGCTTGACGCCGCCGGCCTCCGTTTTGTGCGGCACGTCGCGGGACACGACCTTGACGGCGAACGGCGGCTCGAGCTGCCGGCTCGCCGCCGCCACGTCGCCGCCCGCCGGCACCAGCACCTCTTTGGCGACCGGCACGCCGAACGATCTGAGCACGGCCTTGCTCTCGGCCTCGTTGAGCGTCACCTCGCCCGAGGGCAGCTCCACACCCTTCGGCGGCGCAACCGCGGGCGTGGTGCGCGGCAGCAGCCGTCGGCGATCGGCCGCGAAGCGCGACAGGATGGCGGCGGCGCGTGCGAGCCGGACCGGCGTGGTGACGAACGGCACGTTGGCGTCCTCGAACGCCTTGAGCGCCGCCTCCGACTTGCCCTGCCGGCCGGACCACTGCACGCTCACCGGCTTGTCGGTCTTGGCCATCGCCGACGCCACGACCTCGGCCGCGCGGGCGGCGCTCGGGCCCGAGATGGAGGCGATCAACACCACGAGCTGGTCGAGGCCCGGATCCTCCAGCACGACGTCGAGCGTGCGGGCAAAGAGCGTCGTGTCGTTGAAGACGGCGGCCGTGATGTCGGCCGGGTTCTCCGCCGAGCCGAAGGCCGGCACCAATTTGCGCATCTTGGCGAGCGTCTCGGGCGCGAAGGGCGGCAGCGTGAGGCCGCCCTGCACGGCGGCATCGGCGAACACCACGCCGGACCCGCCCGAGATCGACAGAACGCCCACGGAGTTGCCCCTGGGCAGCCGGCCCTGGGCGAACAGCTTGGCGGCATCGACGATCGGCTCGACGTCGTCCACCTCGATGATGCCGGCCTGGCGCAGCGCTGCGCGGTAGAGGTCGTAGCTGCCCGTCATGTTGGCGGTGTGGGAGGCCGCGGCCTTGACGCCGGCGTCCGTGGTGCCGGCCTTCCACATCAGCACGGGCTTGCCGGTTTCGAGCGATTTGCGCCCCAGGTCGAGCAGGCGGCGGGCGTCGGGGGTGCCCTCCATGTAGGCGAAGGTGAGCGCCGTGCCGGAGTCGTCGAGGAAAGCCGAGAGCAGCTCCGGCGTGGTGATGTCCACCTCGTTGCCCGACGACACGCAGTAGCGAAAGCCGATGCCCTGCGCCTCGGCCAGATTGACGACGGCATAGCCGAAGCCGCCCGACTGGAACGCGCACGATACCTTGCCGGGCCGCAGCTCCGTCTCGTCGGAGACGCTGCCGAAGGCCGCCCACACGCGCGCCTGCACGGACAGCATGCCCTGGCAGTTGGGGCCAACCATGCGCACGCCGCTGCCGGCGAGAGCGGCGCGGAGCTCGGCTTCGAGCTTGCGGCCCTCCGCGCCGGTCTCGCGGAAGCCGGCGGTGAGCACCACCGCGAAGGGGATCTTGGCCTTGCCGCAATCGCGGATCGCCTGCGCCACGCCGGGTGCCGGCACAGCCACGACGGCGAGGTCGCAGGGGCCCGGCAACGACATCGCATCGGGGAAGCAGGGCAGACCGTGCAGCTCCTTGTACTTCGGGTTGACGAGGTAGATGGGGCCCGGATAGCCGGCGTTCTTGAGCGCCTTGATCGGCTGCCCGCTGATGCGGGTGAGGTCGGACGAAGCGCCGATGACGACGATGCCATTCGGGTGGAACAGACGCTCGAAGCTCAAAGCCAACCTCCTCCCCTGCGAGGGGCCACGAGGGAGTTGTCGGCCTCCCGGATCGCGACCCGGGGCCCAAGTTTGCACGGCGCGCCGGTGGCGTCGACCCCGAGCGCTGCAGAGCTGCCCTACGGGGCCACGCGCAGGGAGGCGATGAAGCGGTTGACGTCGGGCGAGCGCGCGGTGCCGGGCGTACCGGCATAGATGAGCGTGAACACCTGGCGGCCCTTCATGACCGAATAGGAGCGCACGGCGTGGCCGTTTCTGGCGCCGACCGCGTCCGCGGCAGTGAGGCCCTGGTGCGATACCCAGTCGACGCTCGCCCACTTGGCGCCTTCCATGCCCTTGGCCAGATTATCCAAGCCGCCCTGCAGGTTGACGCGGGGGTTGGCGACGTTGATGTCTTCGGGATAGACGGCGGTCTGCACGATGTAGGCCGCATCGCCGTGCTCGAGCAAGTACTGGTGCACCACGTAGAGCGAGCCCGTGCCGGTCGCGACGCGCTGCGTCGAATACTTGGGTGCTGACGGCAGCTCGGCCGAGAAGCTCCCGTCGGTCCCGGTCACCGTGTGCCACTGTCCCGGCTCGGCAGGGACTGCCGCGGTAGCGGTGGCGGGTGCCGGTGCGGCAGCCGAGGGCGCGGGACTCTCCGGAGAGGCCGCAGGGGCCGGAAGGGGCGCGGCGTCGGCCGCGGCGGGTGCGGATTTTTCTACGGGTTCTGCCGCCGCCGGCGGCGGAGAGGTGTCCTCGGCTTTCAGCGTCGAGCCGCACATCGAGGCTACGAGCGCCAGTGCCAATGTCAGCCGGGAGGGCCCGTGCAGGGTCATGGGTTGCATCCTCGTCGGGTCTCTTCGGGCCGGGGAGCATAGCAACGGGCGCGGAGAAACCAAGGCAGCGCTGCCGGACCGTCCGCCGCACCCGTCCCACACGCCACAATGGCGCCGCCTTGCGCCGCACCCATGGGCCCTGCAAGAACTTGCTGCCGGCCACGTGAGGCGGCTTCGCTGGCGAGACGTCCATGAGCCCGACCACCCCGGTCAACTGGTATCTCGAGGTGCCGAGCCTGGCGCTGGCGGCGCTCACCTATCTGCTGATCGCCAGGCTGGTGCTCGATGTCGCTTTCGGCACGGGTGGGCGCAACCTCGTGTTCCGGGCGCTGCGCGCCGTCACGAGCCCGTTCGTGGGCCTCGTCGGGGCCATCACGCCGCGGGTCGTGCCGGCGGTGCTTGTGACCGCCTCCACCCTCGTGTGGGTGCTGGCGGCGCGCATCGTTCTCGTGCAGGCCGGAGCGGCGATGGCCATCCGGCGCATGATGGGGTGAGGGACGGCATGGATCGGGGCCAAGGGTATCTCGGCACGCTGCTCGGGAGGCACGCCCCACTGGCGGCGACGGTCGCCCTGGCGATCGTCAGCGGCCTCGACCTGTCGCCGGTGTTCGACACGGTGTCCTTCTATCTGGCGAGCTTCGCGCGCAACTCGCCGCTGTTCCACCCCGAGCTGTTCTACTACCTCACCTCGCTCGCGATCTCGGCCATGACGCTGCTGCTGGCCGGCATCCCGGCAGCGCTCTACGAGCGCCTGCGCGGGCTTCAGACGAGCTCGCCCGTGTCGCTCGCCATCTGGCTTGCGGGAACGCTGCTGCTCACCTTGCCGGTGATCCTGCGCGCGCTCGCCCCGGTCGAGGATTGAAGAGCCGTTCGAGGCTCAGCGCCTGGTGGTGATTGCGACCTGGGTCGACCAGCCCGAGATGTCCTCGTCGCCGGCGTCGGTCGTGGATGCGAGCTTGTCCTTGCCGCCGGACTTGGCCGCGGATTTCCGCCCGGCGCCGTCTTTTGTCGGCTCCGTCTTGGACAGGGTGCCGGTCGTCATCGTCGGCTCCGCGGCGGCGACCTTGGCTTCATCGGTCCTGCCTTGCAGGCCGCGCACCAGAGCGAGGTTCTGGCTGACGCGGCTCTCGTGCGCTCCACCCGCCGACATGGCCTGCTTGAGCAGCGGCTCGGCCTGCTCGGGCTTGCCTTCCAGGGTGTAGGCCAGCGCCAGGTTGTTGAGAACGGACGGCTCCTCGGGTGCGAGTGCGCGCGCCCGCTCGTAGAAGGCGATGGCGTCGCGATAGAGCCCCTGCTTGGCGAGCACCGTGCCGCGCGCCGAGATCACCCGCCAGTCGGGGTTGGCCGGATCATCGGCCTGCGCCAGGAGCTTCTGGGCGAGGCTCACCTGGTCGAACTCGAGGGCCAGGCGGCCGTACTCGGAATTGACGGCCCGATTCGTCCCGTGGAAGACGGAAATCTGCTGCAACACGGCCAGGGCTTGGCGCTTCTCGCCCAGGGCCTTGAGGTTGCGGGCATAGTTGAGAGCCTTTTCCGCGTCGTTCGGGTTCTTGGCGTACTCCTTGCCCCAGTATTCGGTTGCCTTCTGCAGCTCGGTGCGGTTGTCGGTGACGGGCGGATTGGTTGCCCCCGCCAGGCTGGGCGCCGCCTCGAGGAGGGTCTTGGGCGAGCCCGATTGCGAGCAGGCGCCGGCCAGCAGCCCCACTGCGAAAATGACGAGCATGCCAGCGCCGCGCGACACCTTGCGCGCGGCGCGGCCTCCCCCGTTGTTCGACATGTTCGACCCCTCGCCCCTCGGCATCGCCCGCATGATTCGCGGTTGTGCCGTCAGTTTCCGGGTCAGGCGTCAATAAACTCTTAACCTCGAGTAAGGCTGGCGAGAGCCGCCCGGGCGTCCGCCTCCCACTCGGCCATGGCGGGCAGGGCGAAGATGGCCTGCACGTAGGCCTGGGCAGTACCGTCGTCACCCCAAGGGGCGAGGTCGGGCAGATAGGTGCGGAAACGGGTGGCGACGGGCGCGTACATGGCGTCTGCGGCCGTGAAGGCTCCGAACAGGAACGGCCCAGCCCCTCCGAAGCGGGCCCGGCAGCCCCGCCACAAGGCGATGATGCGGGACACGTCGTCAGCGACGGCGTCCGGCAGCGTCGTCATCGGTTGGCGCAGCAACAGCTCCATGGGGCAGAGGTCGCGCAGCGCGGCAAAGCCCGAGTGCATCTCCGCCGCCACCGACCGGGCGGCGGCCCTGGCCTGCCATTGCTCGGGCCACAGCCGCGCCTCGGGATGCCTCTCGGCCAGGAACTCCAGGATGGCGAGGCTGTCCCAGATCACCTCGCCGCCCGGCTTGTCGGGCTCGCCCACGAGCAGCGCCGGAACCTTGCCCGAGGGCGAGCGGCGCAGAATGCCGGCTTTCGAATCGGGTTGGCGCAGCCGTATCCGCACCTCGGTGAACGGGATGCCGGCCTGGCGCATGGCGAGCCACGGCCGCAGGCTCCAGCTCGAGATGTGCTTGTCGCCGATAACGAGCCGGTAGGCCGCCACTGCGCTCTCCCCGTCGTCCTTGGTCTGTGCGCCGCCGATTGCATTTGCGCCGGCCGCGCCGATAATGCGAGGCCGAAACGAGCCCTCTTGCGACAAATCCCTCCATGGCGGCAAGCGAAAACGCGAAACGGAAGCCTGTGGGCGTACTTCTGCCGGCCGATGCGCCGGAGAAGTCGGTTCCCATATGGCTCGCGCGCAATGCCGCATGGGCGGCGGAAGCACCCCTCGGCGAGGCGCAACGGGCCTGGGTGGTGGCGCAGGGCTTCAAGGGGGCAGCACGGCGTCATCTGCTGCTGCCGGCGCCGGACGGATCGCTGGCCGGCGCCGTTCTGGGTCTCGGCGAGACCCGTGCCGGCGATCCGATGGACAAGCCCGAGCTGGCCGTGGGGCAGCTCGCCACCCTGCTGCCCCCCGGCTGCTACCACCTGGCCGAAACCCCTGCCGATCCGCAGCTTGCCGCCGTCGCCTGGGGCCTCGGCGCCTACCGCTTCCACCGCTACAAGTCGGGCAACGGCGAGGAGACACCGCGCCTCAAGGTGTCCGCCGGGGTCGATCATGCCGCGGCGCTCGCCCAGATCGAAGCCGTGTGGCTCGGTCGCGATCTCATCAACACGCCGGCCGCCGACATGGGGCCCGCCGAGTTGGAGGACGCCGTGCGCGAGGTCGCTGCACGCCACGGCGCCGGCGTGACCGCGATCGTCGGCGACGACCTGCTCGCCCAGAACTTTCCCATGATCCACGCCGTCGGCCGCGCCAGCACGCGCCCGCCCCGCCTCATCGACCTGGTCTGGGGGCCGGCCGGCGGGCGCAGGGTGACGCTCATCGGCAAGGGCATCGCCTTCGACACCGGCGGCCTCGACATCAAGCCGGCGAGCGCCATGCTGATCATGAAGAAGGACATGGGCGGGGCGGCGAGCGTGCTGTCGCTCGGCCACATGATCATGGCGGCGCGGCTCGACGTGCGCCTGCGCATCCTGATTCCCGCGGCAGAGAACGCCATTGCCGGCAACGCGTTCCGGCCGGGCGACGTGCTCACGAGCCGCGCCGGCAAGACGGTGGAGATCGGCAACACCGACGCGGAGGGCCGCCTGGTCCTCGCCGATGCCCTGGCCCTGGCCGACGAGGAGGAGCCGGATCTCGTCGCCAGCTTCGCCACCCTGACGGGTGCAGCACGCGTGGCGCTGGGGCCCGATCTGCCGCCGCTCTACTGCGATGACGACGCCCTGGCGCACGCCATCGTCGCCGCCGGCAACAAGGTGGGCGATCCAGTCTGGCGTATGCCCTTCTGGCCGGGCTACGAGGCGAGCCTCGACAGTCCCGTTGCCGACATGAACAACGTCGGCGAGCAGCCGTTCGCAGGGTCGGTGACCGCCGCCTTGTTCCTGCGCCGGTTCGTACGCCGCGCGCGCCGCTTCGCCCACCTCGACATCTACGGCTGGCGCCCGTCGGCGAAGCCGCTGGGCCCCAAGGGCGGTGAGCCCCAGGCCGCGCGGGCCCTGTTCGAGGTGCTGCGCGATGGATCGGCTATCTGAGCCGGGAGAAGGTGGTGGAGCGCTTGGCGCTGGACAGACGCCGGAACGCCTACCGTGACGACCTCGCCGCCGAGTCCCTGCGGGGACGGGTGGCGGCACCGCGCTATGTTGCCGGCGAGACGCGCCGGGTGGCCGTCGGCAGCGTTCCGCTGCAGGCGCAGCCGGATGCCGGGGCGCCGTGGACGAGCGAGGCGCTGTTCGGCGAAGCCGTGACGGTCTACGACGAACGCGACGGCTGGGCCTGGGTGCAGCTGGCCGGGGACGGCTATGTCGGCTACGTGCGGGCCGACGCGCTCATCGACGGAGGGCGCGAGCCGACGCACAGGGTCAAGGCCCTCTCTAGTGCGCTCTTTCCTCTCCCGGACATCAAGTCGGGTCCGCTCCTGCATGTGCCCATGAACGCGCACCTTTGCGTGACCGAGGTTGGTGCGGCCTTCGCCCGGCTCGACGATGGCCGCTTCGTTCCGGCAGCACACATTGCCGGGCGGGACGAGATCGCGCCCGACTTCGCTGCCGTCGCCGAGAGCTTCCTCGGCACGCCCTACCTGTGGGGCGGCAAGACCAGGCTGGGGCTCGACTGCTCCGGCCTGGTGCAGGTTGCCCTGCAGGCCGCCGGTCACGCCTGTCCGCGCGACAGCGACATGCAGCTCGCCGAGCTGGGCGAGGCGCTGGCCGTCGGGGAAGATCTTTCCGGCCTGAGGCGCGGCGACCTGGTGTTCTGGCCGGGCCACGTCGGCATCATGCTCGACGGCGCGCGGCTTCTGCACGCCAATGCCCATCACATGGCCGTCGCGGTCGAGCCGCTTGCCGCCGCGGTGGCGCGCATCGCGGCGGCCGGCACAAGGGTTTCGGCCGTGAAGCGGCTGGCACCTCGTCTTCACAGCTAGCCCGAAAGCGGCCGGGCCCGCTATGACTTGGCGGGGAGGCGCGAGAAAGCGAGAGGCGCGTGCCCGCCATCGTCGTCGAGAAGGGATCACCGACCGTCGCCGGCACCGGGTTACCGGTGGCGGCGGTCGTGCGCGCCTGCCACGAGAGGACCATCGACGTGGGGCTCGCCGAGCTCGCCGTGCCCGGCCTCGACCGCGACAGCCTGGAGCCCATCCTCACTTATTGCGCCGAGCAGCATTGCAGGGCCGAAGGCGCAGCCTGCCCCGGCTGCCGCATGCGGCTCGACAGGCTCGGGATCAGGTCGCTCGACGACTTCATTGCCCATCACGCCGAGATCAGCTTCGACAAGTCGCCCGTCGTCCTGCGCGGACGCGGCACCGAGACGCTGCGCACCGAGAGCCTCGAGCAGCTGGTCAGGACGTGGGCCGGCGAGGAGTATTGGTTCTGGGCGCGCCGCGTCATCCGCAAGCTGCGCCACGGCGTGAGGCGTGCGCGCCGCAGCGGTGCGCCTCCGGCGGGCGCCGGCGCGGCGCCGGTCTTCATCCTGGTGCGGCCGCAGCTCGCCGACAACATCGGCATGGTGGCGCGCGCGCTCGCCAACTTCGGCCTCGAGGAATTGCGCCTCGTTGCCCCGCGCGACAGCTGGCCCAACGAGAAGGCACGCATTGCCGCCTCGGGCGCCAATTTCATCGTCGATGCGGCCCGGGCTTATCCCACGTTCGCGGAAGGTGTGGCCGGACTCAACTGGATGGCGGCGACGAGCGCGCGCCAGCGTGACCTCGTCAAGCCGGTGCTCACGCCGGAGCAGGCGGTCGCGGAGATGTTGCGGCGCACAAGGGAAGGGCAGCGCTGCGGCATCCTGTTCGGGCCCGAGCGCAACGGTCTCGAGACCGACGAGATCGCCAACGCCGATGCGCTGGTGATGGCCCCCGTCAACCCGAGTTTCGCCTCACTCAACCTCGCCCAGGCGGTGCTGCTCGTGGCCTACGAGTGGATGAAGCAGGCGGGCGGCGGCACGCTGGGCCGCGTCACCACCTACGAGGCGCCGCTCGAGCCCGGCTTGAGGACCCGCGGCTACCCGCCCGCCGGCAAGGAGCAGCTTTTGGCGTTCTTCGAGCATATCGAGCGGGAGCTCGATTCGGCCGGCTTCTTCAGGCCGCCGGAAAAGCGCCCGACCATGGTGCAGAACATGCGCTCCATGTTCAGCCGCATGGGGGCGACGGAGCAGGAAATCCGCACCTTGCGAGGAATCGTCAAGGCGTTGGTGAAGGCCAGGCGAACCGGCGGAGATTCGCCATAGTTATGCCTCGTTTTCAATCGAGCGATGCGCGCGTGCCGGGCAGGGTGGGGCTTGCCGCGGGCGCCCGCGAAGGCGCCGGTTGCGAAGAAGTGCGAACAAGCGGGCAACTGGGCTCAAAGGTTGGGGCGATGAGCATGATGCGAGGCGCGAAGGCGGGAGTTGCTCTCCTGCTGGCGGCTGTAGCCGGCCTGCCGGCGGGGCAGGCCGCGGCACAGAACAAGGAGCTGAGCGACAAGTCGGTGCTGACGCTCATGCGCTACGCGTGGAGCCTCGTGCCGGAGAAGTTCACCACGCCGCTCGGCAAGACCATCATGGTCGACAAGAAGCACGCCAGCGAATCGATCGTGCCGCTGGACGTGGCGCGCGAGGTCGTTCGCGTGGCGCGGCTGTCGGCCTATGCCCAGCTGTGCGAGCTTCCCGAGGAGCAGCGCGCCAACTACCAGACGCTGATGCGCCGCGAGGAGGCCAAGGGCAAATGGTCGGATCAGCAGATGCTGTTCATGAACCAGCTGCACCTGTTCACCGTCATGACGCTCACCGGCAAGATCCAGCTGGTGGAGCGGGACGGCGAGAAACAAGTGGTGGTGCAGGAGGGCAAGCCGGCCAAGACCGAGACCTGCACGGACACGGAGCGCAAGAAGATCCAGGGCCAGATCATGGCCTACGTCAACTCGCCGCCGCCGGCCGCCGCTGCTGCGGCACCGCAGGCGCCCGCCGCGGCCCCGCCCGCCGCCGCCAAGCCGGCTCCGACGCCGACCAGCCAGAAGAAGTAACGCGGGCCGCCGGCCGGTGACGCGTGGTGACGGTGCCGCTATTGTCGTCGGCATGGCCCAGCAGTTCGCGTCCGACAACAACGCCGGCATCTGCCCGGAGGCGCTCGAGGCGCTCGTTGCCGCGAACGCCGAGGGCCACGCTGTCGGCTACGGTGAGGATGCGTGGACCGAGAAGGCGTGCGCGCGCCTGCGCGAGCTGTTCGAGACCGACGCCCAGGTATTCTTCGTCTTCAACGGCACCGCCGCCAACGCGCTGGCACTGGCGCAGCTGTGCAGGCCCTACCACGCGGTCGTCGCCCACGCGCTCTCCCACATCGAGGAGGACGAGGCCGGCGCGCCGGCGCTGTTCTCGGGCGGCGCCAAGATCGTCACCGCCGACACGGCCCTCGCAAAGCTGACGCCGGACGTGGTTGCGGCACTCGCCGGCAAAGGCCGCGGCGTGCACCACGTGAAGCCCCGCGCCCTGTCGCTGACCGAGGCCACCGAGCTCGGCACCGTCTACACGCCGGCGGAGATCGGCGCGCTGGCCGAGACGGCACGTCGCCACGGGCTCGCCGTGCACATGGACGGTGCCCGCTTCGCCAACGCCGTCGCGCACCTCGGCTGCGCGCCGGCCGACCTGTCGTGGCGTCTCGGCGTCGATGTGCTGTGCTTCGGCGGGGTGAAGAACGGGCTCGCCGTGGGCGAGGCGGTACTGTTCTTCAATCGGGGGCTGGCAGAGGAGTTCGAATGGCGCGTCAAGCAGGCGGGACATCTCAACTCCAAGATGCGGCTCGTCACCGCGCCCTGGGCCGCCCTGATCGAGAGCGGCGCGTGGCTGAAGAATGCGCGCCACGCCAACGCCATGGCGGCGCGCCTGTGGCGGCGCATCGGCGGCCTCGATGGCGTGCGCCTGATCGCGCCGGTGGAGTCGAACGCGGTGTTCGTCGATCTGCCCGTGGCCGTGCAGGCGCGGCTCAGGGACAGGGGGTGGCGCTTCTACACCTTCCTCGGCGACACCGGTTGCCGCCTCATGTGCGCCTGGGACACGGCGCCCGAGACGGTCGACCGCTTCGCCGCCGACGTTGCGGTCTCCCTGTCCCCCTGACGTGTGAGGAGAGGGGGTCCCGCAGCCCTACTTCTTGGCCGTGCCGCCGCGCTCGCAGGCCGGCGCCGCGGCCGGCACGCCGGCTTGGAATCGGGGCTTGTCCAGCCCGTGCGGGCAAGCCGTTCACGCATGGCAGAGCGGCATTGCCGCACAGAGTATAACTTATTGAAATAAATCACATAATAGTCGTGTTGCGGAGTCTCGCAAAGGTGGCTTTTGGCGGCGTTTTTGGCTAGTCTGTCTGCAACGCGAGGTCGGGACGGCGGCCATCATGGCGCCCCGGTGGATTAGACGGGCCCCTCAGGCCTCGCCAATCGTTTCGGACGCGAACCCAACAGGTATCCCAAGTGGCGGACGACAATGATGCTGCGCGCGGCGGCGCGCCGGGCGGCGGAGGCGGCAGCGACATCCGCCCCGTGTC
>DASRDL010000176.1:0-3157 GCA_035652635.1 Hyphomicrobiaceae bacterium
CGCCCCGTCGGGATGCGGTTGACGATCTCGACGCAGCCGACCTCGATCAGGCGGTGGCCGACGGCGGGGTCGAGCCCCGTCGTCTCCGTGTCGATGACGATCTCGCGCAGCATCTTCGCTCCCGTTGCTTACGCGAGCACAATCCCAGGTTCCCTCTGCCCCTTCTTCGGTGAGGAGAGGGAGCCTCACGCCCAATAGGTGGCGTATGCGGTTCCCTGCCTATCCTGCAGCGATTCGACGATCCGATCGACCTGGGCGTCCGTGTGCGCAAAGGTTCCGCCGGTGTCGACCACGAAATCGGCGCGCCGGCGCTTCTCGTCATCGCGGATCTGCCGCGACAGCATCTGCTCGAGCTTCTCCAGCGTCATGCCCGGGCGCTGCATGACCCGCTGGCGCTGAGCCTCGGCCGGCGCGCTGCACACGATCACCACATCCACCCGGCGGTCGCCTCCGGTCTCGAACAGCAGGGGAACCTCGAGCACCGCCATCTTGGCCCCGCGCGCCGCCTCGCCGCGCAGGAAATCGCGCTCGGCCGCCAGCACCAGCGGATGGACGATGCCCTCGAGCTCCTTGAAGCGGTGCGGCGCGGCGAGCAGCGCCGCCGCCAGCTTCTGGCGGTCGACCCGGCCGCCCTCGGTCGTGCCCGGAAACGCGGCCTCGATCGCGGGCACCGCTGCGCCCTCGTAGAGCTTGTGCACCTCCGCATCGGCATCGCACACGCCGATGCGGAGAAGGCGCAGGCGGGCCGCCACGGTGGATTTGCCCATGCCGATGCCGCCCGTCAGCCCCACCACCAGCATCAGCCGCTCCCGATGTCGGCAGCAACGAGGGCCCGCAGATCGGGCGTCACCTCGGGCCGCACCCCGAACCATTTCTCGAATCCCGGCGTCGCCTGATGCAGCAGCATGCCGAGGCCGTCCACCGCCGCCAGGCCGCGCGCGCGGGCGGCCGCGAGCAGGGGCGTCTCCAGCGGAACGTAGACGAGATCGAAGACGACGCATTCCTCGCAGAGCTGCGCCAGATCCATGTCCAACACGGGCGCCCCGGTCATGCCGAGCGAGGTGGCATTGACGAGCAGGCGCACCTCGCGCGTGCGGTCGACCCGCTCCGCCCAGTCGTGCGGCTTGACGCGTGCGCCGAAATGCCGGGCCACCGCGTCGGCCCGCTCGCGCGTGCGGTTGAAGACGCGCACCTCCGCGGCGCCGGCGTCGAGCACGGCGTGGACGACGGCCCGCGACGAGCCGCCGGCGCCCAGCACGGCGACCGCGCATCCTCGGGCTTCGAAGCCGGGAACGGAGGCGCGCAGGTGGCTGATGAAGCCGAAGCTGTCGGTGTTGTCGGCCGCCAGCCGGCCATCCTCGAGCCAGAGGGTGTTGGCGGCCCCGACAGCCCGCGCCGCCGCGCTCCTCTCGGCCGCCGCCGCGAACGCCGCCTCCTTGTGCGGGATCGTGACGTTGCAGCCCGCCAGCCCCCGCTCGCGCAGGCTGCCCAGGAAGGCAGCCACCTCCTCGGGCCGCACCGGCTGGCGCGTGTAGCTGCCGGCGATGCCGTACTTCTTCAGCCAATAGCCGTGGATCATCGGCGAGCGCGAATGCGCTATGGGCCAGCCGATCACGCACGCGCGTATGGTTCGCTCCGTCATGCCGCGATCACTCCGCGCGTCCTGAGCTCGGCGAGCAGCGGCAGCAGCGGCAGGCCGATGATGGTGAAGATGTCGCCGTCGATGCGCTCGAACAGCTGGATGCCCCGCCCCTCGATCTCGTAGGCCCCGACCGTGCCGGTGACGCGGTTTCCCATCGCTCGAAGATAGTCCTCGAGGAACGCGTCGGAGAATTGCCGCATGGTCAGCGTCGCCGTCTCCACCGCCGACCAGCAGGGTTTTCCACCGATTGCCAACACGGCAGCAGTATGGAGCTGGTGCGATTTCCCGCGCAGCGCCAGCAGTTGCCGGCGCGCGGAGGCCACATCCCCAGCCTTGCTGAAAATCGTGCCATCGAGAGCGAGCACCTGGTCGGCGCCGATCACGAGCGCTCGGGCGAGCGGGCGGCTGACGGCCTCGGCCTTGGCCTGCGCCAGCGCTTCCGCGATCGCCCTCGGCGCAGCGCCGCTGCGCAGTAGCCCGCGTTTGATGGCCTCCTCGTCCACCTCGGCCGGCACCACCTCCGCCGCCAGGCCCGCCGCCTCGAGCATGCGGCGCCGGTAGGGGCTGGCCGAGGCGAGCACGAGCCGCGTTGCAGCTGCTGCGTCAGCCATCTTCGCTCTCCGCGCGCGCCGCTGCCGCGGTCTCCTCGCGATCGTGCAGCATGCGAATGATGGTGGCCGCCGTCTCTTCTATCGAGCGTCGCGTCACGTCGATCACCGGCCAACCGTACCTGGCGCACAGCCGGCGCGAATAGGTGAGCTCGTTGGCGATCTGCGCCCGGTCGACATACTCTTCGAGGTTGCGGTCGGCCAGCATGTGCACGCGGTTGCGGCGGATCTCGGCGATACGCTCCGGGCTCGCCACCAGGCCCACCACGAAGGCACGGTGCGGCTTCGTCAGCGCCTCCGGCGGCTCGATGCCGGGCACCAGCGGCAGGTTGGCGGTCTTGTAGCCGCGCTGGGCGAGATAGATGCTGGTCGGCGTCTTCGACGTGCGCGAGATGCCGAGCAGGATGATGTCGGCGGTGTTGAGGTCCTGCGGCAGCTGGCCGTCGTCGTGGGCCATGGCGAAATTGAGCGCGTCGATGCGGCGGAAATAGTCGGCATCCACCATGTGCTGGCCGGCCACCACCGGCGTCTGCGGCGCGCCGAGATAGGACTCGAACACCTGCATGATCGGCTGCAGCACGTGCAGGCTCGGCACTTTGAGCTCGCGGCAGCGCCGCTCGATGGTCTCGATCAGCTCGCGCTTGACGATGGTGTAGAGCACGATCCCCGGCGACTGCTCCACTTCCTTGAGCACGCGCTCGAGCTGCTTGGGCGTGCGCACCAGGGGATGGACGTGCTCGATCGGGCGGACCTGGGAGTACTGCACCGCCGCGGCCTTGGCCATGGTGGTGAGGGTCTCGCCCGTCGCGTCCGAGATCAGGTGCAGATGGAAGTAGCTTGGCAGGCGGTTCGGCATATGTGGAAAAGATCAGAGAACTTCACACCTGCCAAGCCGCATGCCGCGGCT
>DASRDL010000177.1:0-8659 GCA_035652635.1 Hyphomicrobiaceae bacterium
ATCATCGGGCGTGGAAGCGACCTTGTGCGTGCGCGTCTTGCCGGTTGCCTCGTCCACCAGGAAGAAATCGGTGAACGTGCCGCCGACGTCGACGCCGAGAACCGTGCTCATCCCTTGCCCATGACCCGATTGGGCAGCCACAGGGCCACGTCGGGCAGCGCCATCAGCAGGCCGATCAGGGCTACCATGCCGATCACGAAGGGCAAGGCTCCGCGGATGACATCGGCGATCGGGCCGCGCTCGCGCAGGCTCTGCACCACGTAGAGGTTGAGGCCGACCGGCGGTGTGACCAGCGCGGCCTCGATCAGGATGGTGAGAACGACACCCCACCAGATCGGGTCCCAGCCGAGCTTGGTGACGATCGGAAAGATGAAGGGCGTGGTCAGGATCATCATGGAGATGGTCTCCATGAAGCAGCCGAGGATCAGGTAGAAGACGACGATCAGCACCATGGTGCCGTATTTGCCGAGACCGAGGCCCTCGATCAGGTTGGCGATGCCGTCCGTGAGGCCGATGGAGGCGAGCACGAAGTTCAGGAACTGCGCGGCGATGATGATGAGCATGATCATCGCCGTGGTGCGCATGGTGCCTTCGAACACGGCGCGCAGCATCGGCCAGGACAGCGCGCGCTGCCAGGCGGCGAGCACGAGGGCGGCGAACACACCCATCGAGGCGGCCTCGGTCGGCGTTGCCCAGCCGAGGTAGATCGAGCCGACCACCACGAAGAAGATGAACAGCGGCGCCACCAGGTCCCCGAGCGCGGCGATGCGCTCGGCCCAGTTCGTGTCGATCTTGTCTCCGCCCATCCTGGGGCTGGCCAGGCAGTAGATCAGCACGATCAGCATGAAGAACGAGGCGAGCAGCACGCCGGGGATCATGCCGGCGAGATAGAGCCGCGGCACCGAGGTGTTGGTGATGAGGCCGTAGAGGATGAAATTGATGGACGGCGGGATCAGAATGCCGAGGGTCCCGCCGGCGGCCAGCGTGCCGAGGAAGAGCGACTCGTCGTAGCGGCGGATCTTGATCTGCGGCAGCGCCACGACACCGACGGTGGCCGCAGTGGCGACGCTCGAGCCGGAGGTGGCGGCGAAGATGGCGCAGGTG
The DNA here is from genome assembly GCA_035652635.1 of Hyphomicrobiaceae bacterium. GTDB lineage: Bacteria > Pseudomonadota > Alphaproteobacteria > Rhizobiales > Hyphomicrobiaceae > AWTP1-13. The sequence continues at coordinate 1,105 of DASRDL010000177.1, forward strand.
CCGATGTTGGCGTGCATCAGCCCGCCGGGGAGCCACGACAGCCACTTGGCGATGGCGTTGTAAACGCGGACTGCGATGCCGGAGCGCAGCAGGATCTCGCCCAGCATGACGAACATCGGGATGGCGATGAGGATGTATTCCGAGCTCGAGTTCCAGATGATGTCGCCCATGGCCCGGTAGAGCGGCATGGAGGCGAAGAGCTGATTGAGGGCGAGGCCGAGCACGCCCATGACGGCGGCGACGGGAACGCTGATGGCCAGCAGCACGATCAGCAGAACAAGTGCGGTGCCGAGCATGGGATCAGGTTCTCTCCGGGGCGTGCTCGGACCTGATGCCGAGGCCTTCGAGCTCGCCCTTGACCTCCTCGTCCTGGGACGGGACGCCGATGGTGGCGGCGACCTTGGCATAGTCGCCGCGCAGAAGCGCACCCAGCGCCCGCAGCAGCGCGACCGCCAGGGCCAGCAGGAAATAGGCGAAGCCGAAAAACCACGGCATCTGCGGATAGGCGAGAGGAACGCGCAGAGGCGTGTTGGAGCGGTTCCAGCCGGAAAGGTTGTCGGACAGCAGCTCCCACGCGCGATCGGCAAGCGCGATGACCAGCACGGCGAGGCCCACGAGCGCCACGAGGTCGAGCACTGCGCGCACGAACGGCGAGAACGTTCCGTAAAGGGCGTCGATGCGCACGTGGCCACGCGTCACCAGCACGAACGCCATCGACCAGCTCGTTCCCACCGCGAACAGGTAGGCGCCGATCTCGTCGGAGCCGGAGAACGGCAGCGCGAACAGCTTGCGGCTGATCACCTCGGCCGAGACGATCAAGGCCGCGACCATGACCATGCCGCCGCCGATCCAGGCCAATAAGCGCGCGATCGCGGAAATCGCCGACCAGAGTGTATCCATCTACAACGATGCGCCCCGGCGGTTGGCCGCCGGGGCCCCATCCCCCCGAAACGAGCCCGCGCTCAGTTGGCCTTTGCCACGAGGCCGTACTTCTTGCCGATGACCTCGGTCCACTTGGCCGCGCACGCTTCGCCGCAGCGCTTGGCCCACTCCTTGAGCACGAGATCGTTGAGCACCTTGTCGCGAGCCTTCAAGTCGGACTCGGACGGCTTGACCAGCTTGAGCTTGCCGGGCTGACCCGCGGGGCACTTGCCGGTGCCGGTGGTGCAGAACACGCCGTCCTCGGTCTCCGCCTCGACCGTCTTCCACGACTTGTCCTCGAGCGCCTTGAACTCCTTCTTCATGAGCGCCTGTGTGGCCGGCGGCAGCTTGTTCCAGGCGTTGATGTTGGCGAGCCAGAGGGCGGCGGTGAAGCCGACGGGCAGGCGGAACAACGTGTCGGTCACCTCCGGCCACTTGGCCTTGTAGGCCGGCATCGTGCCGGTGATGCCGCAATCGACCACACCTTTTTCGAGCGCGGGCACCACCTCGCCGAACGGAATGGTGACGGCCGAGGCGCCGAAGCCCTTGACGAGATCGGCCTGGCTCACGCCCTGCACGCGGATCTTTTTGCCCTTGAGGTCCTCGACGCTCTTGATGTCGCCCTTGCAATAGAAGTTCTGCTCCGGCCAGGTGAAGGAGGCGAGGATGACGGAGTTGTGCTTCTCCTTCATGGCCTTCTGCATCTCGTCCATCCACAGATCGACGATCTCGCGGCTCATCTGGAAGGTGCGGGCGACGCCGGCAATGTCGGTGGCCTCGATGACGGCGCCGCCGTCGTCGACGTAGATCGGCAGGGCGGCGGCGAAATCATAGACACCGGTCTTGAGCAGACGCAGCACCTCGGTGCCCTTGAGGTTGAGCTCGGTCACCGACTTCAGGTTGGCGGTGAGCTTGCCCTCCGAGGCCTTGGGCAGGTCCTGGTTCCAGAACGGTACCTCCAGCACGTGCCAATTCGTCAGGAAGTTCCACGTTCCGACTACGTTGAACTTCTTCTCCTGGACCTGCGCCTGCGCCGATGCGCCCGCCATGAGCAGGCAGCCGAGCGCGGCAACCGTGACTTTCCGCGACATGCCAAACCTCCCTGACCCTCCGACGGCACAACAATTGCCGATCTCGGGGTATGCCGCAAGCTACTCTGTTGCGCGCATGGCCGGCGTGGCGGCGTTTTCGATCAATGACGGCGAATTGCGAAATTCAGTATTGCGATCAAGGGAAGCGCGCCGTATCGGTCCTCGGGGCGGCATTTGACAGGGATCGCGGCCGGAGATTAACTCTGAACACGGTCGTGCAGGCGACCGACGGTTCGCGTGAAGGGTCGAACCCATCTGCAGCATCAGCCTGGCATCTCCTTCTTTCTCGCCCGAGAGCCGCGGACACCGGGCGCACGGAAAGAAGGTGTCCCATGCCCAAGGCGCTTCCCGCCCAACCCGACATCGACTGGCTGAAGAAGGCCGCCAAGGAGCGGCTGGCCGAGCTGCGCACGCGCAATCCCGCGGCGAGGCTCGCCCAGGCGCAGCGTGCCATAGCCGAGGATTACGGCTTCAGGAGCTGGCGCACGCTCAAGGCCCGCATCGACAGCCTCAGTCTCGATGGCCGCGTGATCGCCGCCGCGCTGGCGGGCGACGCCGCAGCGCTTGCGGGGCTGCTCGAGGCACATCCGGCCAGGCTCGACGTCACCGGCGGCGAATGGGACCGGCCGCTTCTGCATCTGGCGGCCACCGGCGGCCATATGGGCTGCGTCGAGCTGCTGTTGCAGCGCGGCTTCGACGTGCGCCGGCGCGACCGCATGGACAACGCCACGGCTTTGCACTGGGCGGCGCAGGAGGGCCATCTCGAGGTCGTCGAGCGGCTGCTGCAGGCCGGGGCAGACCTTCACGGCGAGGGCGACGACCACGGGCTCGGCGTGCTGGGTTGGGCCACGTGCTTCGCCAAGGTGCAGGAGGAGGTTGCCGCCTACCTCCTCGCACGCGGCGCGCGGCTCCACATCTTCTCGGCCATCGCACTCGACCGGGCCGATGATGTGCGGGCCATCGTCCGGGCCGATCCGGCGCAGCTGGTGCGGCGCATGAGCCGCCACGAGCACGGCCGCCTGCCCCTGCATCACGCGGCGCATTGCGCTCGCCCGGACATGGTGCGCCTGCTCATTGCGCTCGGTGCCGACGTGCACGCCACCGACGTGGCGGGGGCGACCGCGCTCGCCTACGCGCACGACAGTGCCAGCCTGAAAGCACTGCTGGCCGCCGGAGCGCGGCCCGACCTCATGAGCCTGCTGGCGGTCGGTGACTACGAGGGTGCCGCCGCCGTGGTGGCAGCCGACCCGGCCCGCATCGGCCCAGGGGGCAGCGACACCGTCGCCCTGCACCGCGCCGTCGACCGGCGCGACTGGCGGGCGATGCGCTGGCTGATCGAGCATGGCGCCGATGTCAACGCCAAGCGCGTGCTCTACGGGTGCAGCGCGACGCCCCTGCACATCTGCGCCGAGCGCGGTTTCACCGAGGCTGCGGCGCAGCTGCTGGCTGCCGGCGCCGACACCACCATTCTCGACGACAAGTTCGAGGCCGATGCCCTGGGCTGGGCGGAGTACTGCAAGCAGCCCGCCGTGGCGAGGCTCATTCGCGCACACCGCGCAGGCAAGGAAGGTCAGGGTTGAGGCTTGCGCAAGGCGGGGGTGGTGTCCTGCGTGCCGCGTCCTGGTAGCGTGGCAACTGAGCCGCGGCCGAGAAGGGCCGGGAGCGCACCGGGAGGAGAGCCCATGACCGACCGCCACCGTGCGGCCACCCGCATTGCTGCGGCCATCGCACCGTGCAGCACGGCTTGAGCCGGCCACCGGGCCCCCCGGCCTTCGCGCCCTTCCGGGTGCGCGGCTTTCGCTTCCAGTGGCCGGCCGATCTCGCGACCTCCTGCGCCTTCGAGATGGAGACGCTGATCCTCGGCTGGTACGTGCTGGTCGAGACGGGCTCCGTCGTGCTGCTCACCGTGTTCGGCGTGCTGCAGTTCACCGGCACGCTGGTGGCGCCGATGCTCGGCCTCATGGGCGACCGGGTCGGCCACCGCAACGTGCTGTGCATGATGCGCGGCATCTACACGACGCTGGCGGCGGTGCTGATGATCTCGGCCTTCGCCGGTGCGCCGAGCCCCGCGTTCGTGCTGGTGATGGCCGGCCTGAACGGGCTCGTGCGGCCTTCCGACCTCGGCGTGCGCATGGCTCTGGCCGGCGACCTGCTGCCCGCGGGCGACTGGGTTGCCGCCATGGGCATCCTGCGCACCACCTCCGATTTCGCCCGCATCGGCGGCGCTCTGGCCGGCGCCGGCATCTTCGCCGCCTTCGGCATGGGACCGGCCTACGTCGCCGTGCTCGGCTGCTACGCGCTGGGCCTGTCGCTCACGCTGGCCATCAGGGTTGCACCGCGCCCGCGCCGCGCCGCTGCTTCGGCAACGGCCGCGGCGGCGGCCAAGCCCTCGACGTGGCGCGAGCTGAAAGACGGCATCGCCTACGCCTGGTCGAGCCCGCGGCTGCTGGCCGCCATGCTGATCGCCGCGCTCGTCAACCTGACGGCCTACCCGCTGTCGAACGGTCTGCTGCCCTATGTCGCCAGGGAAATCTATCGCATCGACCAGACCGGACTGGGCTACCTGGTGGCCGGCTTCGCCACGGGCGCTCTGCTCGGCTCGCTGGTGGTGATCCTGCGCCGCGGCATCGAGCCGGCGCGTGTGATGATCGTCTCTGCGGTGGCGTGGTACGTCGCCCTGCTCGTTTTCGCGCAGATGCGCGGGCCGCTCAGCGGCTTCGGCATGCTGGTGCTCGCCGGCTTCGCCCAGAGCTTCTGCATGGTGACGCTGGCCGTCCTGCTGCTGCAGAGCACCAGCGAGGCCTTCCGCGGCCGCATCATGGGCGTGCGCATGCTCGTCATCTACACCCTGCCGCTCGGGCTGCTGGCGGCCGGCGGGCTCATCAAGCGCGTCGGCTTCCACGCCACGGCGACGCTCTACGCCTGCGCCGGCCTGCTGCTCGTGGCGGCCATCGCGCTCTTCTGGCGCGCCGAGCTGTGGCACGCACGCTCCGCGGCCGACGGCAAGCGTAGGTTGGGTTAGCGCGGCCGCAACGATGAGGTAGAATTGCCGATGTCGATCCGCGCGTAACCCAACACTCCCACCGCCACGGGCACCGATGTTGGGTTACGCGCGGTTCGGCCGTTGAGAAAGAGCCCCGGCCGTGCGGCCGCGCCAACCCAACCTGCGCATTCACGCACCCACGAGAGAAGAGCATGCAGAAGCAAACCGCCGCCGCCTACGTGCCTGCCCGCCACGGCGCCGAATGGGAGCGCGTCGCGCCCACGGTCGCCGGGCTCGATGCCGCCGAGCTCGCGACTGCCGTGGCGCTGGCCGAGCGGAGCGACAGCCCCTGGCCGGCAAGTTTCTATTACCCGGACGGGCGCTACGTCGGCATCGTGGAGTGGAACGAGACCGGGCCATGGAGCGAGGTGGTGGGCCCGGTGGTGCCGCGCGGCGGCCCTGCCGGCATGGTTCTCAAGGGCGGGCGCATCGTCGCCGAATGGGGCGACACGGGCCGCGCCGACATGACGTTCTCGGTGGCCAAGAGCTATCTCGCCGTGCTCGCCGGCCTGGCGGTGGCCGACGGGCTGATCGGCAGCGTCGACGAGCCGGTCGGCGCCACGGTTCGGGGCCCCTGGTTTGCGAGCGCGCACAACGCCGCCGTCACCTGGCGCCACCTGCTGCAGCAGTCGAGCGAGTGGCAGGGCGAGCTGTGGGGCAAGTCCGACCAGGTGGACCACAACCGCCAGGTCGGGGCCGGCGCCGACAACAGCCGCAAGGGCCAGCGCCGCAAGCTGCAGGCGCCGGGGAGCTACTACGAGTACAACGACGTGCGCGTGAACCTGCTGGCGCTCTGCCTGCTCATGCGGTTCGGGCGGCCGCTGCCCGAGGTGCTGCGCGAGCGCATCATGGATCCCATCGGCGCCTCGAGCGACTGGCAGTGGCACGGCTACTCGACCTCGTGGATCGAGGTGGGCGGGCGGCGCGTGCAGTCGGTGTCGGGCGGGGCGCACTGGGGCGGCGGCATGATGATCGGCGCGCGCGACCACGCACGCCTCGGCCTGCTCGTCGCCCGCCGCGGCCGCTGGGGCGACGAGCAGATCCTGCCCGAGAGGTGGATCGACGCCATGCTGGCGCCGTCACCCACTAACGGCAGCTACGGCTACCTGTGGTGGCTCAATCGCGGCGCCGTGCACTACCGGGGCGCCCCGGAGTCGTGCGTCTACGCCATGGGCGCGGGCAGCAATATCATCTGGATCGACCGCGAGCACGACCTCGTCGCCGTGCTGCGCTGGATCGACAAGGCGCGCGTCGGCGACGTCGTGGCCCGGCTGGCGGCGGCTGCGGGATGACTGGACGCGGGCAGAAGGGGTTTGCTGCCTGCCCCATATATGATACATGTATCGTATATGGGCAAGCGCGATGGCCGACAGAATCCCGCTCGTCTTCTTTCGCACCGAGAAAGGCGCCGAGCCGGTACGCGAATGGTTGAAGCAGCTGCCCCAGGCTGACCGTCATGCCATCGGTCGCGACCTGGAGCGTGTGCAGCATCGATGGCCGATTGGCATGCCGCTGGCCCGACCGCTCGGCAAAGGCCTGTGGGAGGTTCGCACCAGCCTTGCAGCTGGCCGCATCGCCCGGGTGATCTTCTGCTTTCACGAGGAAGAGCTCGTCGCGCTGAACGGCTTCATCAAAAAGAGCCGGAAGACACCGCGGGATGAGCTCGACCTCGCTCTGAGCCGGAAGAAGGAGATGGATAGATGACCAAGAAGAAGCGAAACGCACGGCACGGATCGAGTCTCGATGACTTCCTGCAGGAGGAGGGCGTGCTGGAGGAATTTCGCGCGGCGGCGGTCAAGGAGGTCGTGGCCTGGCAGATCGCAAGAGCGATGAAGGACAAGAAGATCTCGAAGAACAAGATGGCCGCATTGATGCAGACGAGCCGGGCGCAGCTGGATCGCCTGCTGGATCCCGAGCAGGGCAATGTCACGCTGGAAACGCTGCATCGCGCAGCCCATGCGCTGGGCCGCGAACTCAAGGTCGAGTTGGCCAAGGCGTGATTGCCGCAGCGCAGGAGGAGAAGCCCGCCCCGTCCGAGCCTGGCTCCCCCGCCCTATGCTTTCTCCCGCCGAGGAGTAGCGAGAGGGAATCCCGTTACCCCTTCACCAGCGCCGCGTTCCTGTCGAGGGTGGCGAGAATCTCGTCGCGGCTCTTGTCGGGCACCTCGAGCAGCACGCGGTCGATGCCGGCCTCGCGGTAGGGGGCGAGCCTGGCTGCGTCGGCCGGGGCCGCGAACACCGTGATGGAGAGCGTCTTGGGATCGCGCCCGGCCGCGACGGCTGCCTTCTTCAGGCGCTCCATGGCGCTCTTGGGCTCGAAGCCGCTGCGCGGGCGCGGAAACCAGCCGTCGCAGAACTCTACCACCCGCTTCAACGTGTGATCGCTCTCGCCGCCGAGCAGCAGCGGCGGATGCGGACGCTGCTTGGGCTTGGGATACATCCACACGGGATCGAAGTTGACGAACTCACCGTGGAAGGAGGCCTCCTCCCTGGTCCACAGC
>DASRDL010000178.1:0-5098 GCA_035652635.1 Hyphomicrobiaceae bacterium
CTGTTGTTGCCGGGATACCAGGCATCGCCGAGCTTCACCGCGCGCCTGAGCGCTGCCGGGCTCTCGCCGCCCACCCAGATGGGCGGATGCGGCTTCTGCATCGGCTTGGGCTCGAAGATCACGTCGGCGAAGCTCACGTGCCGGCCGCTGTAGGCCGGCCGCTCCTGGGTCCACAGCGCCTTGAACGCCTCCAGATACTCGTCCGTGGCGCGGCCGCGGTCGGCGAACGGGGCGCCCAGCAGGCCGAACTCCTCCTTCATCCAGCCGGAGCCGACGCCGACCATCAGCCGGCCGCGCGAGAGCACATCGATGGTGGCCAGCATCTTGGCGGTCTGGATCGGCGGCCGGTGCGGCACCACCATCACGCTCGTGAGCAGGCGCAGGTGCGAGGTGCAGCCGGCGATGAAGGAGAGGGCGGCGAGCTGGTCGAAGCAGTGCCCGTGCTCGGCCGCCGCCCACTGGCCCCCTTGCGTGTAGGGATAGGCCGAGCCCAGGCTGCCGGGCACGATGATGTGGTCGTTGACCGAGAGAAACCCGAAACCTGCCCGCTCCGCGGCCTGCGCCACCGCCACGTAGGCCTCACCCGTGACGTAGACGCCGCGCGACAGCGTGCTCAATCCGAAGTCCATGGCGCTCCTCCTCCCAACAAGCATTTCTCCGGTCTGTCATGGTCGGGCTTGTGCCGAGGATGACAGCTGAATTTGTATTCGGCCCTTAGATCACTCCGGCATCCTTGAGCTCGCGCAGCACCTCTGGTCCGAGCCCGGCGAGACGCCCCAGCACCTCGGCCGTATCGGCGCCCAGCGCCCGGCCCGTATGGCGCAGCTCGGCCGGCGTCTCGGAAAGCCGCGGCACGGCGGCGGGCAACACCAGCGGGCCGACGCGCGGGTCCTCCACCTCCACCAGGTTCCCCCGCGCCCGGTACTGCGCATCGGCGAAGATGTCGGCGATGGAATAGAGGGGGCCGCACGGCACCTCGCCCGCATCGCAGCGGGCGAGCACGTCTGCCAGCGACAGGCCGGCTACCCATTCCCCGACGATGCGGTTGACCTCGGCCGTGCGGGCCGCCCGCGCCGGCGAGGTGGCAAGCTCGGGCGCGGCGGCGAGCTCCGGCCGGCCCATCACCGCCGCCAGCCGCTCCCACATCTTGTCGCTCGTGCAGGCAATCGCCACCCACTCGCCGGACCCGGTGCGGTAGTGGCTGTGCGGGGCGACGTTGACCGTATCGGCGCCCATGCGCTCGCGCACGAAGCCGTGCCGGGCGTAGGCCGGGGCGATCTCGTCGAGCACGCGGAACACCGATTCGTAGAGAGCGATGTCGATATATTGCCCCTTGCCGGTGGCATCGCGCGCTCGCAACGCCAGCAGCACGCCGATCGCCCCCCACATGCCCGACATGTAGTCGGCGAGCGAGGTCGACCCCGGCACCACCGGCGTGCCGCCCGGCTCTCCGGCGAGCGCGCTCAGGCCGCCGAAGCCGTGGGCGATGCGGGCAAACCCGGGCTTGTCGCGCATGGGCCCGGTCTGGCCGTAGGCCGAGACGCGCAGCACGATGATCGCCGGGTTGACCTGGCAGAGGGCGTCGTAGCCGAGCCCCCATTTCTCCAGGGTGCCGGGGCGGAAATTCTCCAGCACCACGTCGGACCTGGCGACGAGCGCGCGGAAGATCTCGGCGCCCCTCTCCGTGCGCAGGTCGAGCGTGACCGACTTCTTGTTGCGCGCCTCGCTCAGCCACACCAGCGTGTCGCCGGCCTCCGTCGGCGTGCCGAAGCGGCGCAGCGGATCGCCCACCTTCGGCTGCTCGATCTTGATCACCTCGGCGCCGAAGTCGGCGAGCACGGTGCCGGCGAACGGCGCCGCCAGGAAGGTGGCGATGTCGAGCACGCGCACGCCGGCGAGCGCACGCCTGTCGGCCTCCGCCGCCGTCCCTTCCTGCGCGGTCGCCTCCTCGCCCATCAGTAGTGGATCACACCGGGGCTGCCGCCGCCGGCGGCGATGGCGTCGCCGTTGAGCGCCACCGCTTTGGGCGAGGCGGCGAACACACACACATAGGCAATCTCCTCCGCCGTGATGATCTTGCGCGCGAGGTTGCGGCCCGCCATGCGCTTCTCGATCTCCGCCTCGGGCAGCCCTTGAGCCTTGGCCTGGGCCGCCACCACGCCCGGCGTCTTCTCGGTGCGCGTGAGGCCCGGGTGCACGCACACCGCCGAGATGCCGTGGGGGCTGAGCTCGTCGGCCAAATTCTTGGTCAACGCCGCCACCGACACGTTGCGCATGGAGCCGATGATGGTGCCGGTGTTGCGCGCGGCGAGTCCGGAGACGTTGATGATGCGGCCCGACTTCTGGCGGATCATGTAGGGAGCCACCTCGCGGGCGGTGCGCAGGTAGCCCATCACCTTGATGTTCATGTCGGACCAGAAGTGCTCGTTGGTGATCTCGCCGAGCGCTGGCGGCTTGGCCTGTCCGCCGGCCTGCGCCGCACAGTTGACGAGGATGTCGATGCGCCCGAACGCCTTGGCCACCTCGGCCACCATCTTCTTCACCGCCGCGTCGTCGCCGGTGTCGGCGCTATAATGCAGCACGCGCACGCCGCTGTTGCCGGCAATCTCCTTGGCTGCAGCCTCGAGCGCGGCCTTGTCGCGGGCGACGATGGCCACTTCCACCCCCTCGCGGGCCAGCTCCTTGGCGATCGCCTTGCCGATGCCGCGGCTGCCGCCGGTGACGATCGCCGTCTTGCCTTTGAGCTCCAGGTCCATGGGCCGTCTCCTCGCTGTGCTTCTTGTCGGGGGAAGAAGGCCCAATGTCGTAAGCGATCGGGCCCGGTGTCAATCGCCGCCTCGGTTGCCGCCGCGCCCGGTCGCCCGCGCCAGCGCCGCCTCGACGTCGTCGGGTGCGAACCGGCGCCAGCGGGCGGCGACGTGGCCGTCCGGGCGGAAAAGGTAGTAGGCGGGCTCGCTCGCCGCGCCGTAGCGTCGGCACGCGAGCTCGTCGGAGACGACGGCAGCCTTCACGGGGAGCCCGCGCGCGGCGAGTGCGGTCTGGCCGCGCGCCACGTGGTCGGGCACCTCGCCGCCGGGTGAGAACCACACGCCGGTGAAGCCGCGGCCCAGCGCTTCGAGCAGCCAGCGCTGCCCGAGCGGCGCATCCACCGCCGCCGCGCCGGGCGCGAGCCCGGCGCACGCACCGGCGGCGAATTCGTCGGTGCCGTTGAGCGGCGAGCCGCGGTAGCAGGCGGCGACGGACAGGCGGCCCGAGTTGACGAGCCGGCGCGCGAACGGCTCGGTAGCGGCCAGCGCCAGCACGCCGTCGCGGAAGAGGACGCTGGCGGCGCCCTTGGGCGCGATGAAATCCGTGGAGCGCGTGGTGTTGAGGAGGTTCTCGTCGGCGGCGGGGATGCGTTCGGCATCGTAGCTGTCGATCAGCGCCTCGGGCGCCAGCCCGCGCAGAACGAGGTCGAGCTTCCAGACGAGGTTGTCGGCGTCCTGGATGCCGCTGTTGCCGCCGCGCGCACCGAACGGCGACATCTGGTGGGCGGCGTCGCCGGCGAACAGCACGCGGCCGTGGCGGAAGCGCTGCAGGCGCCGCGACTGGAAGCGGTAGAGGCTGATCCACTCGAAGGCGAAATCGATGTCGCTGCCGAGCATCGCGCGCACGCGGCGGGCGACGTTCTCGGGCCTCACCTCCTCGTCGCGGTCAGCTTGCGCGCCGACCTGGAAGTCGAGGCGCCACACGTCGTCGGCCTGGCGGTGCAGCAGCGCCGAGCGGCCGCGATTGAAGGGCGGGTCGAACCAGAACCAGCGCTCCACCGGCCGCTCGAGCCGCATCTTGATGTCGCAGATGAGGAACTGATCGTCGAATACGCGCCCCTCGAAGCCGAGGCCCATCAGGCGGCGCAGGCTGGAGCGGGCGCCGTCGGCGGCGATCACCCAATCGGCAGCCAGACGATAGCTCCCCTCGGGGGTGGCGATGTCGAGAAGAGCACCGTCGTTCCTCGCCTCGATCCCCGTCACCTCCTCCCGCCAGCGCAGGTCGACGAGCTCGCTGCGGCCGGCAGCCTCGATGCAGAAGTGCTCGAAGTAATACTGCTGCAGATTGATGAAGGCCGGCATGCGATGGCCGGTCTCGGGCAGCAGGTCGAACTCGTAGACCTGTCGATCATCGAAGAACACCTTGCCCGTGCGCCAAGTGACGCCCTTGTCGAGCAGCACCTGTCCCAGCCCCAGACGATCCATGATCTCGAGCGTGCGTTTCGACCAGCAGATGGCGCGGCTGCCGTCGGACAGGCTGCTTCGGCGGTCGATGACGACGCACCTGCGGCCGCGGGCGGCGAGGTCGAGCGCGGCCGCGAGCCCCACCGGTCCGGCGCCGACGATGACGACCTCGTGGTGCGCCGGCTCGCGGGCCGACTGGTCGGGCGAGCGGCGATGAGGGAACGTGATGGTGCGGACATCCGGCATCGCGCCGATCATCCCCGATCGGTCGGGCTCTGTCACCCGCTGCCCACGAGCAGCCGCGCGATCTCCCGCCTGTCGCGCGGGAAGCGCCGCGGGCGGACCGGCGCGGTCTTGCCTGCACTTGCCGTCGCCCCGAACAGGCCTGCAGGCAGCTCGACGTCGCGGACGGCCAGACCGGCGTCGCGCGCGAGCCGCCGCGCCGCCGCCTCGACTTGCTCGAGCGGCAGCTGCCGGCCGCCGGACGCCCGCAAGCCCAGCGCACGCAGCAGAGCGGCAACGCCGCTTCCCCGCGCCTTGGCGCATGCCTCGAGCCGGCACCAGGCCTGCAGGAGAGCCGCATCGCCGACGGCTGCGAGGGGTGGCCGGGCGCCGAGCCCCGCGCCGACGGCCATTACCTCCTCGCGCCGGCGAGGGGACATGGACAACGAGCGCGCTGTCTCCAGATCGACGCCGATCACGTCCCCCCGTGCCACGCCGATCAGCGCCCAGCCGCCGGCATGCGAGAGGCTGAAGTGCGGGCCGGCGGCGGCGAGCCGCGGCCGGTCGCCCGGCGGCCGAACGATCCGCCGGCCGCGCACGCCCGGGCCGGCGACCCGTTCCAGCACGATGCGCAGCGCGGCATAGGCCGCCAGCCGGCGCCTCCG
>DASRDL010000179.1:0-4572 GCA_035652635.1 Hyphomicrobiaceae bacterium
TAGGTGCCGGCCTCGCGCGTCGTCTCGCTCTGCGGCAGCTCGAAGTGGACGGGGCCGGGCGGCGCGCCGGTGGCGGTGCGCAGGGCGCGGCGCACCTGCTGGCTCACGGACTTGGCATCGATGGTGGTCCCCCACTTCACGAGGGGCGCATAGACCGCCATCTGGTTGATGCGCTGGCGCAGGCCGGTCTCGTAGGTGGGCCGCGAGTAGGCATCGGTGATGGCGATCAGCGGCGCGCGGTCGAGGAAGGCGTGGGCGACGCCGTTGACCATGTTGGCTGCACCCGGCCCGCGCGTGGAGAGACAGACGCCGGGGCTGCCCGTGATCTCGCCCCAGGTGGCGGCCAGCATGGCGCCCGCCACCTCCTGCTTCATCAGCAGGAAGCGCATCTGGCGCTGGCGGCCGGCCTCCATCAGCTCCACCGATTCGCCGCCCGGATGCCCGACGATGAACGGCGTGCCGGCCGTCTTGAAGGCCTCGGCGAGCACCTCGACAGTGGTGGTCACGTTTTTCCTCCCGTTGATCGGTTCTGGTGCCGTCCGGCGCGTGTTGCCCAAGAAATACACGACATCCCCCGCGCGCGCATGGCCTGCCTGCGCATATCGGCCCGGCAGGGGCGCGGAGGCGTCACGCCGGGCGCGGCGGATGGTGTGCGTCACATTTGTTCCACATTCTCGCCAGGTTCGTGCGTGCGGGGCATTCCCAAGGCCACCCGACTCACTGTTTGGTGCGCGGCCAGCCGAGCCACGGCTGCAAGCATCGCAACCACGCAGGGACTCATTCGATGAGAATCATTCCGACTGCACTTGCTGCCGCGGCGCTCGCAGGCGCCCTGGCCACCACTGTCTTCGGGCAGACTGCGAACCCGCCGACCAATCCCAACACCAAGGTCTACGGGTACAAGAAGACGGCGCCCCAGTCGAACAATCCGGGCGCAAGCACGTATATGGGCTCCACCACGCAGCCGCGGATGGGCGAGGCCCCGGCCTACGGCTCACCGAAGTGGTGGGAGGAGCACATCCGCAACAGCAATGGAGCGGGCGGCGATTGATCCCAGCTGAGCGGGCCGCTACCCACCCCGGATCGAGACGGGTAGCGGCTCGCTTGCCTGTTGCCGGGCCGATCCATCGGCTGGATATGCCGCGCCCCGCGAGACTAGAGAGCGGGCGTGGCTGATTTTGCGACTCTTTCCTTCGATCCCCCAGGGCGTCGTGGTCGAGCGTGCCTGCCCCCGGCCTCGCTCCGAGGGGCCCGACCCTCCAGCGAGCCTCTTGCCGCGACGCTCGCCGATTGCCGGATCCGCGGGATCCGCCCGGGGATGACAGCGGGAGTCGATGGATTGAACCGGAGCACCGGGTCGTCCGCCCCATGAATCACGCGATCGGACGCGATCGTTCTCCGGCGGAGACTACGGCCCGCGCCAGTTGATGATCGCGAGCAGGTTGCTGTCGCTGTCGGTCCAGACGATGTCGGGCAGGCGGCCGCCGTCGCGCCAGGCCGACATGCGCGCCTTGACGCGCGGCGTGGCGAAGAACGACGTGTCGCGGGTGAACAGCGCCCAGCTGATGGCCTCCTCGCAGCCCTCGCCGTCCTTGGGGTCGAACCAGCCGACCTCGAGTCCCAGCCGCCGCGCCAGACCGCGGTGCAGCGGCGCCATCTCGAAGATCTCGAACTCGAAATTGACGGCGAGGATGCCCCCCTCGGCCAGGTGCGCAAGATAGATGTCGAACGCCTCCTTGGTCATCAGGTGCAGGGGCGGCGAGGCGCCGCGGAAGGCGTTGAGCACGAGCACGTCGAAGCCCTGCGCCTTGCCTTCGGCCAGCTCGCGCTCGAGCACGAGGCGGCCGTCGCCGAGGACCACGTCGGTCGTGGCCTTGCCGTCCCTGACGAAGGTGAAGTGGCGGTCGACCAGGCCGAGCACGGCCGGGTTGAGCTCGTAGTAGCGCATGGTGTCGCCCGGGCGGCCGTGGGCCGCCACCATGCCGGCGCCCAGCCCGACCACGCCGATGCGCAGCGGCGCCGCCGTGTCGGCGCGGCGCTTGCCGTTATAGGTGAGAGCGAGCCCCAGCGCGCTGCCGCTGTCGAAGCCGCACATGGGCTTCATGCGGTGCTCGGGCGAGAGCGACTGCGCGCCCTGGTCGACGCCCGCCTGCTGCATGACGAGGCTCGCCTGCCCCGACTCGGCATCGACCTCGCGCACCACCTTCACCACGCCGTAGAAGTTGCGCACCCGCTCGACGAGCGTGCGGTCCGGCGCCACCTCGCGCCAGGCGTGGGCGCCGAGGCCGGCGAGGAAGCACAGGCCCGCCGCCGATGCGAGCCCAGGTGCCGCCCAACGCGGCCCGGCCGAAGTCCCCTTGACGATCAGGCTCGCCGCCAGCGCGCCGGTCACCGCGAGCAGCAGCGGGTGCTCGAAGTAATCGCTGAAGACGAGAGGCGCCAGGACGGCCACGACGGCTCCGCCCAGCGCGCCGCCGCCGGCGACGGCGAGATAGAACTTGGGCAGACGCACCGGCGACGGCTGCAGCCGGGCGAGCTCGCCGTGGCAGATCATGGCGCCCGCGAACAGGGTTGCCACCTGCAGCACCAGCTGGCCGACGAAGCTCGCCGTGGTCTCGGGCGGGTCGGGAACGAGGCTCGCGCCGGCCAGGACCAGGAATGCCGCGGCGAACGCCGCCCGTCGATAGAGGCGGCTCACGCCGAAGGCGATGACGAAGCTCGCAAGATAGAGCGTCAGCGGCACCACCCACAGGAATGGGATGACGGCGGACCATTGCGTGACGGCGTTGGTAGTGGCGAGCAGCAGCGCCGAGCCCAGCGCCGAAAGGCCGAGCCATGCTGCCAGCGGATCGCGGCCGGCAGACGCCGACAGGCTCATGCGCCCGCCGTTCCCGCCCTTCTCCGCAGGTGTGGCACGCGTCAGCGTCATGAGCCCGCAGGCGGCGAACAGCGCTGCATAGAGGCCAAAGCCCCACGACCACCACAGGGTCTGCGCCTGGCTCGACAGCAGCCGCTCGAACAGGAAGGGGTAGGAAAGGAGGCCCGCGAACGAGCCGAGATTGGAGGCGGCGAAGAAGCGCGCGGGATGGAGCGACGGGGCGAGATGGGCGAGCCAGCGCGACAGCAGCGGCGTGGTGGCGGCGAGCGCCACGTAGGGCAGGCCGACGGTGACGGCGAGCAGGGCGACGATGCGCCAGGTGGGATCGGCGGCGTCCTGCGGCTTCCAGCCCTCCGCCGGCGTGATGGGCAGCAGAATGAGGCTCGCCGCGAGCACGCCGAGCTGCACCGCGACCTGCCTCGGCAGCGCGAACGGCAAGGTGAGGGCGTAGGCATGGGCGTAGCCGGCGAGCAGGGCGAGCTGGAAGAACAGGAGGCACACGAGCCAGGTCGCGGCACTGCCGCCGAACCACGGCAGCAGGTACTTGGCGAGCAGCGGCTGCACCAGGAAAAGGAGAAAGCCGGCGAGCGCCATGGTCGCGGCGAACACCACGGCGGCTGTTGCGCGCGCTCTCATGTGTCGCCGCCGGAGCGCGCGTTCTCTCCGAGCACTAGGCGCCCAGCACGGAGGCGAGCTCGTCGAGGGCCCGCTTGGCGAAGGCGCGCATGTTGGCCACCCGGTCGTCGCTGCCGGTGCGCAGGGTGATCGTCCGCGGCGTCGGCCCGGCGACGGCGATGCAGGTGTGCCCCGCCGGATCGCCGTAGCGGTTGCCGGTGGGGCCCGTGGCTCCCGTTTCGGCCAGGCCCCAGGTGGCGCGGTGCTTCTCCCGCACCGTGGCGGCCGCCAACGCGGCGTAGGGCTCGCTCGCCGAGCGCATGCCCGCCATGGCCTCGTCGGTGATGCCGAGCAGCGCCGTGCGTGCGCGGCGCGTGTAGACCACGGCGCCGCCGAGGAAGTAGGCGCTGGCTCCCGGCACAGAGAGCAGTGCGGCCGAGATGAGGCCGCCGGTGGAAGATTCACTCACCGCGATGGTCTCCCGGCGCTCCTTGAGGCGGGCGGCGATCCTCGCGGCGACGTCGACCAATCCCTCCATGCGCTCCACTCCCGGAAAGAATTGAGCCCGACGCTCCCGGGGAGCGCGGGCCCGTCAGGCTAGTCCGGGAGTGCCGGCGCCGGCAAGGCGGGGATCATGTCGCCCACGGCCGCCGCCACGCTTCCTCGTAGACGCGCCGGCGATCGCCGCGCCGGCCGTAGACCAGCGAGGTGATCTCGGTGCGGCTGACACCGATGTCGTGCAGCGTGCGGTCGTCGAGCCCCTCGAGCAGCTCGACGGTCGCCCGCCGCGCCCGCCAGCGCCAGAACGCGTGCCAAGCCTTGCCGGCGAGGCCGACACTGCGGGCGGCCAGCGACGGGCCGGAATGGGTGGAAACGAGCTGTGCGCGCATCATGATCCTCTCCTGCAATCTTCGTGGCTCCAGGCCCCTAGGACGGGCCGGCCTGCTGCGCGCCGACTATCGCGGATGGCCCTGACAGCCTGCTGTCAGGAGCCTTGACAACCTCCTGACACGCTTTGTCAGGAGGAATAGTCTAAGAAGGCGCCTCCGAACGCAGCCAGCAGGTCACCGCCCGTGCGT
>DASRDL010000180.1:0-4741 GCA_035652635.1 Hyphomicrobiaceae bacterium
CGTAGCCGTCGCGGGCGGCATCGATCTCTTCCTGCACCTCTGCCTGTCGCGGCACGTGCGGCCAGTCGGCGATGACGGTCATGACGCCGTTGCTGCGAATGCCGATGAGGATGTGCGTCTTGTAGCTAATCCCTGAGCTCATCGCCTGCACCCTTCATGATGCGGAAGTAGTGTTCCGCGTGCTGGTAGCAGTTTTCCATCTCGATCGCGTCGCCCGACAGCTGGGCGTCGCGCGCCCGCGCGAGGTAGCGCTCGTAGTTCTGCCGCGCGCTGGCGCCGTTTTGCCGCCGGTGCGCCGCCTGCTGCTGGCGCTGGCCGCCCGGTCTTCGCAAATTGGTCTTCATCGTATGCCCTCGGGTAAGCGCGCTGCGGGCTCTCGCTCAATACGCCATCGCCGCTGAGCTGCAGCTCGGCCGTCGAATTTGAGAGGGTGGGCGCCAGCCCTTTCGGGAACGGCGGGGCCGGCGCCCCGCATGACGCGCATCTCACTACATAGGAGCGATACCCCCGCGTGCAAGGGGCGCAAGGGTGCCGTTTTCGAGCCCGTGCAGTGGCCCGAAGCATGGCCTTGGCAGGGAAACGGGCACCGTTGCCGCGGCGGGGCGCCTGTCATACAGGCGTCATTGAATTCGACTATTCGATAATCATGGAAATAAGCCGTGCGGAAGCGGGATTTGCGGTCCTCGCCCAGGAGACTCGCCTTCGTCTGGTCCGTCTTCTGGCCTCGCGGGGCGCATCCGGCATGGCAGCGGGCGAGCTGGCGGCGGCGCTGAAGGTGGCACCCTCCACCCTCTCGTTCCACCTGGCGGCGCTCGAGCAGGCGGAGCTCGTGCGCTCCACACGCCAGGGGCGGCACATCATCTACGCGGTGCGCTTCGCCGGACTGCGCGCGCTCTTGAGCTTCCTGACTGAGACGTGCTGCGGCGGGCGCACGGAGCTCTGCGGCGACCTCGCTCGGCTCCTTCCAGACGACATCGAGGACGCGATCATGAAGCCTGCGCTCAACGTCCTGTTCATCTGCACACGCAATTCCGCCCGCTCGATCATGGCCGAGGCGATCCTGGAGAAGATCGGCCGCGGCAAGTTCAACGCCTACTCGGCCGGCTCCGCCCCGGCCGCTGCGCCGATGCCGGAGGTGCTCGATCGGCTCAGGGCGATGGGACACGATGTCTCGCGGCTGCGCTCCAAGTCCTGGTGCGAGTTCGCCGGACCCGACGCGCCGCGCATGGATTTCGTTCTCACCCTGTGCGATCCGTCCGAGGGGGAAACGTGCCCGGACCTGCGCGACCGGCCGGTCACCGCTACCTGGCCGTTTCCCGATCCCGCCAAGTTTTCCGGCACGGCGGTGGAGCGCATCGCACTCCTCAACCAGCTCTACGGCATGATCCGACGGCGGCTCGAGGCGTTCACCAGCCTGCCGTTCGGCACGCTCGAGCGGATCGGGCTCAAGGCGCGGCTCGACGAGCTGGGCGACAGCAGCAGGTACGCGGTCTAGGGAGGCGGAAGGCGGCGATGGGCGTAGGCATCAACGGCATGGGGCGGATGGGTCGCTTGGCGCTGAAGGCCGCGTTCGGGGCCATCGCCCGCGCCGACGGCGATCCGCGCGCGGGCAACCGCCTCGACATTCTCCATGTCAACGAGGTCAGGGGTGGGGCGGCGACCACCGCCCATCTCCTCGAGTTCGACAGCATCCACGGGCGATGGCGCACGTCGTTCGCGGTCGACGGAGATCACGCCATCACCGTTGCCGGCAGGCGCATCGGCTTCTCGGCCGCATCGGCGCCCGGCGAAGTGCCCTGGGGCGATCTCGGTTGCGACATCGTGCTCGAATGCACCGGCAAATTCCTGCGCCCCGATCAGCTCGAGGGCTATTTCAAGCGGGGGGTCAGGCGCGTCATCGTCTCTGCGCCGGTGAAGGACGCAGCCGCCCTCAACGTCGTCGTCGGCGTCAACGACCACCTCTACGACCCGGCGCGGCACCGGCTGGTCACGGCCGCCTCATGCACCACCAACTGCCTAGCGCCGGCCGTCAAGGTAGTCCACGAGGGCATCGGCATCCGCCACGGCCAAATCACCACCATCCACAATCCGACCAACACCAACGTCGTCGTCGATGCGCCGCACAAGGACCTGCGGCGGGCGCGCTCGGCCATGCTGTCGCTGCAGCCGACCACCACCGGCAGCGCCACCGCGATCGCGCTCATCTATCCGGAGCTGAAGGGCAGGCTCAACGGCCACGCGGTGCGCGCTCCCGTGCTCAACGCCAGCCTCGTCGACTGCGTCTTCGAGCTGAAGCGGGCGACGACGGAAGCCGAGGTCAACGGGCTCTTCGCCGCCGCGGCGAAGGGACCGCTCGCCGGCATCCTGGGCTACGAGGCGCGGCCACTGGTGTCGGCCGACTACAACAACGACTCCAGAAGCTCTATCGTCGACGGGCCCAGCACCATGGTGACCGACGGCACCCTGCTCAAGGTCTATGCCTGGTACGACAACGAGATCGGCTATGTCTGCCGCATGATCGACCTCGCCAACATCGTGCTCGAGCGTGGAGCGTGAGGCCATGGCAGCGGCAGCGCGCAACTACCTGATCGTCACGGCATCCTATTGGGGCTTCACGCTGACCGACGGCGCGCTGCGCATGCTCGTGCTGCTCCATTTCTTCAATCTGGGCTATTCGCCGTTCACGCTGGCCTTCCTGTTCGTGCTCTACGAGATCGCCGGCATCGTCGCCAACCTGGGCGGCGGCTGGCTCGCCACCCGCTTCGGCATCCCGCGCATGCTCATGGTCGGACAGCTCCTGCAGATCGCCGGGCTCGCGATGCTCTCGGGACTCGATCCGGCCTGGCCGGCGCTGGGCGCGGTGGCCTGGGTCGTGACCGCGCAGGGCATTGCGGGGGTGGCCAAGGACTTCACCAAGACCGCCTCCAAGTCGGCCATCAAGGCGACGAGCGCGGAGGGCTCGGGGCAGCTGTTCGAGTGGGTGGCGTGGTTCACGGGCTCCAAGAACGCCATAAAGGGAGCGGGCTTCTTCGTCGGCGGCCTGCTCTTGCAGGCGCTGGGCTTCCGTGGCGCGCTGTGGCTGATGGCGGCGCTGATTGCCGCCGTCCTGCTGCTGGGGCTCCTGTCGCTGCCGCCGGCGCTCGGCAAGGCCAAGGCGTCGAGGAGTGTCCGGGAGCTGTTGGCCAAGTCACGGGGCGTCAATCTGCTTGCCGCGGCGCGCATCTTCCTCTTCGGCGCGCGCGACGTGTGGCTCGTGGTGGGGCTGCCGGTGTTCCTCTACGTCAACGGCTGGAGCTTCGTGGAGGTGGGCGGTTTCCTCGCCGCCTGGACCATCGCCTACGGCACCCTGCAGGCGGCGACGCCGCGCCTCGTCACGCGCAGCACCGACGGGCTCGCCAGCGAGGTGCCCGCCGCGCGCATGTGGTCGCTTGCGCTGGCGCTGCTGCCGGTCGGACTTGCCCTCGCGCTTCAGCTCGGCGGCATGCCGCGACCCGACCTCCTCGTGGTGGCCGGCCTGGCGCTGTTCGGCATCGTGTTCGCGGTCAACTCCTCGCTTCACTCCTACCTGATCCTGGCCTATGCCGGGTCGGAAAGGGCCGCCGAGGACGTGGGCTTCTACTATGCGGCCAATGCCGCCGGGCGGCTGATGGGCACGCTCCTCTCCGGCCTCCTCTATCAGCTCGGCGGCATGACGGGATGTCTGGCCGGCTCGGCCGCCATGCTGGCCCTGTGCTGGCTCCTCACGCTGCTGTTGCCGTCCCGCGTGGGTGCGCCGACCGCGCTGGCTCCTGCGCAGCCCGTGCGGCCTTGACGGCTCGTCGGTGCCGTCACGGCCACACTTTGGTAATACTTTGCGACAAATCTACCCGAGGGGTGCGTCGCCACAGCTGCCGGGGCTGGGCGCTGGTTCGTCTGGCGTCTAACCAAAGGTCGTTTTCCCATGCCGACACAATTGCCGGCGCTGGCCCGCCGCCTGTTGACCTGCCTGCCGCTCTTGTTCGGCGTCGCCGCCGCATCGGCGCAGCAACCGTCATGGCAGCAGCCGCGCGAGGACGCTTATCGGCCCGAAGGAGAGGCCCCGCGCTACGCGGCCCCGGCCGAGGAGGGGCCCGGCCCAGCCAGGCTGCGGCGCGACGATGCCTATCGAAGCGACCGGAACGATGACGCCTACCGCCCGCCACGAACCGCTAACGACGCCTACAGCCCGCCGCGCGCCTCCGGCGACACCTACAGCCCACCGCCGCCGCGCTCGGCCTACGGGCAGCCCTACCCGCCTCCCTCGGCGCCCGCCTATGGCGAAGCCTACTCCGTGCCGCCGCGGCGCACGTTCGGCGAGCCCTATACACCGGCGCCCGGCCAGGGCTACGGCGAGCCCCCGGTCTACCGCGGCTATGGGCCGCCGACGGCCGAACGCGACTACGGTCCGCCGGGCCCGAGGTACGACCCCCGCTACGATGACGAGGCGCCAGACGGCAGCTATTCGACGCGGGAGATCCTCGCAGCCGGCCACGGCTTCTTCGGCTCGGTGAGCAAGGGCCTCGCCAGCGTCATCGAGTACGCCTTCCAGCAGCAGGGGCGCCCCAACGGCTACATCCTCGGCCAGGATGCGGGCGGCGCTTTCGTCGCCGGCCTGCGCTACGGCGAGGGCATGCTCTACACCAAGGATGCCGGCGTTCACCGCGTCTACTGGCAGGGCCCCTCCATCGGCTACGACGCCGGCGCCGAGGGCTCCAAGGTGATG
>DASRDL010000181.1:0-2683 GCA_035652635.1 Hyphomicrobiaceae bacterium
CGCTACGTGGCGGCGCTGACGCGGCGGCCGAAGCTCACGCGCCGGCTCAAGGTGGTGGCGGCCTGCGGCAACGGCACGGCCGGCGCCTGGGCGCCGCGCGTGCTCGAGGGCATCGGCTGCGAGGTGGTGCCGCTCGACTGCAACCTCGACTACACCTTTCCGCGCCACAACCCCAACCCCGAGGACATGAAGATGCTGCACGCCATCGCCGACGCGGTGCGCGCGAGCGGCGCCGACGTGGGCTTCGGCTTCGACGGCGACGGCGACCGCTGCGGCGTGGTCGACAACGAGGGCCGCGAGATCTTCGCCGACAAGGTGGGCGTGATGCTGGCGCGCGATCTTTCGGCGCAGCACGAGGGTGCCGTGTTCGTCGCCGACGTGAAGTCGACGGGCCTGTTCATGACCGACCCCGTGCTGCAGGCCAACGGTGCGCGCACGCTCTACTGGAAGACCGGCCACTCCTACATGAAGCGCTACACGCACGAGCAGAAGGCGCTGGTGGGCTTCGAGAAGTCGGGCCACTTCTTCTTCCAGCCGCCGCTCGGGCGGGGCTATGACGACGGCCTCGTCGCGGCAATCGCCGTGTGCGACATGCTCGACCGGGCACCGGCCAAGTCGCTCGCCGACCTCGAGCGCGAGCTGCCCAAGACCTGGGGCTCGCCCACCATGTCGCCGCACTGCGCCGACGAGGTGAAATATGCCGTCGTCGACAGGATTGCGCGCCAGTACAAGGAGGCGGCCGCCAACGGCGGCACGGTGGCCGGCCAGAAGGTGCGCGACCTCGTCACCGTCAACGGCGTGCGCGTCGTTCTCGCCGACGGCACCTGGGGCCTGGTGCGCGCCTCCTCCAACAAGCCCGAGCTCGTCATCGTCGTGGAGAGCCCCACCTCGGAGGCCAACATGCGCGCCATCTTCGCCGACATCGACGGCCGGCTGGCCAAGTGCCCGGAGGTGGGCGAATACAACCAGAAGATTTGAGGCGGACGTAGGTTGGGTCGGCGCGTCAGCGTGCAACCCGACGAGGGGCGGTCTTGCTGCTGCCGGGTAAGGGCTTCGCCCTGACCCGTCCTAGGCGTCAACCCAACGCACGCGTTCTGCCGTATGCTCGTCGGCATCATTTCCGATACCCACGGCCTGCTGCGGCCGGAGGCGCTCACCGCCCTTCAGGGGTCGGACCTCATCCTCCATGCGGGCGACGTGGGCAAGCCCGAGGTGCTCGAGCGGCTCGGCGGCATCGCTCCCACCTTCGCCGTCCGCGGCAACATCGACAAGGGTGCCTGGGCGGCCGCTCTGCCGGCGACGGCACGCGTGGAGGTCGGCGAGTCCCTGTTCTGGATGCTGCACGACATCGCCGATCTCGACCGCGATCCGGCCGCGGCCGGCCTCGCCGCCGTCGTGTTCGGCCATTCGCACACGCCCTCCGTCGAGACGCGCGACGGCGTCCTCTACATCAACCCCGGCAGCGCCGGCCCGCGCCGCTTCCGGCTGCCGGTGACGGTCGCGCGGGCTCGCGTGACGGGGCGCAGGATTCGTCCACACATCGTCGAGCTGCCCGTGTAGCGCGCTCAGCTCGGCATTGCCTGCCTACGCCGGGGCCTTGCGCAGAAGCGCGCGCTGCACCTCGCCGCGGAAGGTGGCAAGCCGCGTGCCGAAGCGCTCGTTCGTGCCGTCGCGCACCGTCTGCGGCGCGCCGTCGGGGCTGCCCGAGGTGAACGGCGGCGCCGGATCGTACTCGATCGAGAGCTGGATGCGCTGCGCCGCCTCGGGCCCGGCGATCTCGGCGGCGAGCGTGAGGGCGAAGTCGATGCCGGCCGTCACCCCGCCACCGGTCAGCACGTTGCCGTCGCGCACCACGCGCGCCTTCTCGTGGGTGGCGCCCACCAGCGGCAGCAGGCCGGTGTAGGCCCAGTGCGTGGTGGCGCGGCGGCCTTTGAGCAGCCCGGCGACGCCGAGCACGAAGGCGCCGGTGCACACCGAGGTGACGTAGCGCGCCGCCGCACCCTGTTGGCGCACGAAGCCGATGGTGGCCTCGTCGGCGATGGCGCCCGAGACGCCGTAGCCGCCGGGAATGCACAGGACGTCGAGCTGCGGCGACTGGGCGAAGGTGGCGGTCGGCATCAGCCCGAGCCCGCAGTCGCTCATCACCGGATCGCGCGTCTTGGCGAGTATGTGTACCTTGCTGTCGGGCAGGCGGTGCAGCACCTGCAGCGGCCCGGTGAAGTCGAGCTGGGTGACGTTGGGAAACAGCACGAAGCCGATGTTGAGCGGCATGACCGGCCTCCGGCGGCGTCAGTTGGTCTTGCCGCCCTTGTCGGCGGCAGCTTTGAGCGCCTCGCGCTCGGCAGTGCGGGCGATGTGGAAGCGCTGGAAGTTGCGGTCGCGCTCGTAGAGCGTGTGGCGCACCCAGACGAAGAGGTCGTAGAAGGTGTCGCGGCCGAAGCTCAGGGGCAGCCGCTCGATGGCCTCCAGCTCTCGGCCCCATTTGCCCTCGAGGCCCGACAGGTCGTCCTTGAAGAAGACGACGGTGGGGGTGAAGACCACACCCCAGCGCTCGGCCAGCGCCCGCTCGGACAGCACGGTGCCGTCGAAGTCGGTGACGTCGCGCGCTCCCCACAGGTCGAGCTGCAGGACCGTGAAGTTCTCGCGCACGTAGTCGTTGATGTAGCGCTGGGCCAGCACCTCG
>DASRDL010000182.1:0-3799 GCA_035652635.1 Hyphomicrobiaceae bacterium
CTGGCGTGAGGGGACAACGAAACGCGTGCGCGCAGGCTGCCGCTGTCGACAGCTTGATGGCGTCCCTGCGTGACGGTGCCATCGGCGCCATGATCCGTGGTTCACCCATGCGGCACGACGTTCAAGAATTCAAGACCGGGCGCCCCATTACGCGAGCGACTCGCGGAATCCGGATGTCCATTGGATCGCTCCAGGACAGATGGCCGCGCAGACCGTCTGTTTTGGAGGCTAAGGCTGGGGACGCCAAGGCTGCCCCCTCGAGATGGCATCGATTACCGGCCGAAGCTCGCTCAGATACCTGCAAGCAATCTCCCAGATGATGTCGATGTCGACAGGATCGAACGCTCAAACGCATCGTTGCCCTGCCACCGCCACGCGCTCGTGCGTTCCTCGCGCCGGTCGGCGGTGAGACGGGCCGGGACGCGTGCGGCCGGGGGCGCGAGGCGGCCGCCCGGCACGTCGACGCTAGCGCGGCCGGAACGTCCGCCGCAAGGAAGACACGGCGGACGCGCCGCCGCGCCCGTGCGAGGCAGCCGCACCCGGGCGGCTATTCGGCCATCTGTTCGCCGCTGCCTCCGAACTCCTTGGGGAAGTCCCGGAGCTTCGGCAGGCCGTCGCGCATCGGCAGCACGGTCTCGGCATAGTTGATGTGAACACCCGGCTCGAACTTCAGGGTCGGCAGCTTGGCCGCGAAGACGTCGATCAGTCCCAGGGGTGCATGCTTGTTCATGATGTGCCCGCCGCACCTCTTGCAATAGACGCGTTCGCTGAGCGGGGTTTTCCGATAGGCGCCGACATGCTCGGCGCCGGCCGTGACCCGGACCGCCTCCGGCTTCCACAGCGTAAAGGCATTGACGGGGCCGGCCGACCACGAGCGGCAGGACTGGCAATGGCAGTAGCCCATGGCCGCCGGTTGCCCGCTGACCTCGAAGTGCACGGCTCCGCAGAAGCATTCACCCTTATGGGTCGTCATGATCCACCTCGTTGAATTTCCGGGCCGCAGTGACGAGATGGCGAGCATCGCGCCCGCCGCTGTCGCTCTCGCCATCGTGCCGGTGTTGATATAGTCGGACCTCCCGGCCCGGTGGATGATCGGGACGCCGGATCTCTTGCCCCGCGCTCCGAAAGGGTCGGAATCAATCCCATGGACGCCTTGTCTGACGTGCTGCGGG
Source organism: Hyphomicrobiaceae bacterium (assembly GCA_035652635.1). Classification (GTDB taxonomy): domain Bacteria; phylum Pseudomonadota; class Alphaproteobacteria; order Rhizobiales; family Hyphomicrobiaceae; genus AWTP1-13. The sequence continues at coordinate 1,173 of DASRDL010000182.1, forward strand.
TCATCCGCATGAAGGGCGGCGTGTTCCTTCAGGCGCAATTCACGGCACCCTGGTGCGTGTCCTCCGAGGTGGGGCCCGAGGACTGCCGGGCTCTGCTCAACGGGGCCGACCATCTCGTCCTCTACCACTATGTCGTCGAAGGCAGCCTGAAGGCCCAGATGGCCGCCGGTGGAGACGTCGTCGAGATTGGCCCCGGCCAGGTCTTCATGCTGCCGCACAACGACCGGCATCTGCTCGGCAGCGACACGCGGCTGCCTCCTGTCTCGACCAGCGGATTGATCAAAGCGGCGCCCGAAGGCGGCCTCTGGGAGATCCGGCATGGCGGCGGCGGCCGCCAGACCCGTATCGTGTGCGGCTTTCTCGGCTGCGACCGGATGAAGGGCAATCCCCTCATAGACGCTCTGCCACCGATGCTGACCTTCGACACGCAACAGGAGAGCATCGCGGCCTGGATCCGGGGCTCATTGGAGTTCGCCGCGAACGAGCTGTCGGTGCTGCGTGCAGGCTCTGCGACGGTGCTGGCGAGGCTTTCCGAGCTCTTGTTCGTCGAGGCGCTGCGACGCTACGTCGACGGCCTGGCGCCGGAGCAGACCGGATGGCTCGCAGGGCTGAGGGATCCGGCCGTCTCGCGCGCTCTGTCGCTGCTGCACCGGCGGGTGGCGGACCCCTGGACGGTGGACGACCTCGCGCGCCAGGTCGGGTTGTCGCGATCCGCCCTTGCCGACCGGTTCACCCGAATGATCGGTGAGCCGCCGATGCACTACCTCGCGCGCTGGCGTCTCCAAGTCGCGGCCCACGATCTGCGCCATACGGACGCGCCGCTGGCACACATCGCCCGTGGCGTCGGCTACGAGTCGGAGACCGCGTTCAACAGAGCCTTCAAACGCGAATTTGGCACGCCTCCGGCGACCTGGCGCAGAAGCCGCCCGTGACCGTTCATGTGAGGCGCGCTCCGAGCGGCCGGCTGCGCGCGTTGCCCCGCCACCGTCACGCGCCCGTGCGTTCCTCGCGCCGGTCGGCGGCGAGGCGGGCCGGATCGCGCTCGGCCGGCGGCCCGAGGCCGCCGCCGCCGGGCGTCAGCACGAGCAGGCGCTCGCCCGGCTGCACCCATTGCGTGCCCTTGCCGGCGAGCTTGCGGCCGCCCTTGATCGCCACGACGCCGGCGGCCCCGGTCTCGCCGCCGTGGCGGCCGCGCGGTGGATGGTCGATGCGGTCGAAGGCGGCGAGCAGCTCGAACGGCTCGTCGATTCCGCTCTCGATCTCGATCTCCTGGCCGAGGCCGCCGCGCGTTCGCCCTCGCCCACCCGAATCCGGGCGCAGCTGCTTCCTCCAGAAGATGAGCGGCGTGATGGCCTCGGCGATCTCCACCGGGGTGCCCTTGACGCCCGACGGGTAGGCGGTGGCGGAAAGGCCGTCGGCGTGCGGCCTGGCGCCCGTGCCGCCGTTCGACGTGATGGCCATGGAGAAGCCGTAGTTGCCGACCTGTCCGCCTTTCACCGAGCCGCGCACGATGATGTTCCACAGACACGAGGTGCCCTCGGCGGGAACGCGGTCGGGGATGGCCTGGGCGAGGCAGCCGAACACGACGTCCGGCAGCATCTGGCCGATGATGTGGCGGATGCAGACGGGCGCGGGTTTGGGAGCGTTGAGGATGCATCCCTCCGGCGCCGATACGGTGAGCGGCGAGAGCGAGCCGGCGTTGTTGGGAATCCGGCTGGCCACGATGCAGCCGAGCCCGAACACGGTGTAGGCGGTAGTGTAGGCCAGCGGCACGTTGATGCCGCGGCGCGCCTGCGGATCGGTGCCGGTGTAGTCGACGTGGATGCCGTTCTCGCTGATGGTGGTGGTGGCTCTGAGCGTGATGGGGCCGTCGAAGCCGTCCGTGGTCATGGCGTTGGACCACGAGCCCTTGGGCAGCTTGGCGATCTCGGAGAGCACCGCGGCGCGGCTCCTGGAGCAGATGTGCTCGCCCAGCTCGTCGAGGCTGTCGAGGCCGAACTCGTCCATCATCTCGACCAGCCGGCGGCAGCCGACGTCGTTGCAGGCCATCAGCGAGTAGACGTCGCCCACCGTGTCGATGGGCAGGCGCGTGTTGGCGCGGATCATCGCCATCAGCGTCTCGTTGACCTTGCCCTCCTCCAGCACCTTGAGGAACGGGATGTAGAGCCCTTCCATGAACACGTCGGTGCCGTCGGGGCCGAAGCCGATGCCGCCGATGTCCATCAGGTGCGAGGTGCAGGAGAAGAGGCCGACGAGCTTGCCCTTGTAGAAGCAGGGCGTGGTGATGACGAAGTCGTTCAAGTGCCCGGTGCCCATCCAGGGATCGTTGGTGATGTAGGCGTCCCCCGGCTTCATGGCGTCGAGGCCGAAGTGGGCGATGAAGTGCTTGACCGACTCGGCCATGGAGTTGACGTGGCCCGGCGTGCCGGTGACGGCCTGCGCCAGCATGCGGCCCTTGGCGTCGAAGATGCCGGCGGAGAGGTCGCCCGCCTCGCGCACGATGGCCGAGAAGGCGGTGCGCAGAAGCGTCTGCGCCTGCTCCTCCACCACGGCGATCAGCCGGTTCCACATGATCTGCAGCTCGATGTCGCCTATGGGCTTGGACATTGTGGATTCCTCAGCTGGCT
>DASRDL010000183.1:0-2125 GCA_035652635.1 Hyphomicrobiaceae bacterium
GACAAGGTCGAGCGACAGCACGCCGGCGGCCGCCTGACCGTGCGCGAGCGCATCGACCGGCTGGTCGACAAGGGCAGCTTCCACGAGGTCGGCGCCATCGCCGGCAAGGCCGAGTACGACGCCGACGGCAGGCTCATCAAGCTGACGCCGGCCAACTGCGTGATGGGCCGCGCCAGTATCGACGGCCGGCCGGTGATCGTGCTGGGCGACGACTTCACGGTGCGCGGCGGGTCGGCGGACGCCACCATCCCCATGAAGCCGACGCTCGCCGAGCGCATGGCCAACGAGCTGCGGCTGCCCGTCATCCGTATCATCGAGGGCTCCGGCGGCGGCGGCTCGGTCAAGACCATCGAGACCACGGGACGCGCCAACCTGCCGGGCCAGCTCGGCATCTCGCAGATCCACTATCAGCTCATCGTCGACAACATGGGCACCGTGCCCGTCGTCGCGCTCGGGCTCGGCTCGGTGGCCGGCCTCGGCGCGGCGCGGCTCGCTGCCAGCCACTATTCGGTCATGACCAAGACCACCTCGGCGATGTTCGTGGCCGGACCGCCGGTGGTGGCCGGCATCGGCCAGAACCTGAGCAAGCAGGAGCTGGGCGGCTGGGAAGTGCAGTGCCGTGCCGGCGGGGTCGACCATGCGGTGGAGAGCGAGGAGGAGGCGTTCGCCTGTGCGCGCCGGTTCCTCTCCTACATGCCGTCCTCCGTCTACAGCCTGCCGGCACGCGGCGAGCGCACCGATCCGCCCGACCGGCGCGAGGAGATGCTGTTCTCGGTGGTCCCGCGCGACCGGCGCAAGGTCTACCGCATGCGCCAGATCATCGACGCGGTGGTGGACAAGGGCTCGTTCTTCGAGATGGGCCAGATGTTCGGCCGGCCGATGATCACGGGGCTCGCCCGCCTCGACGGGCTGCCGGTGGCGCTCATGGCCAGCGATCCCTACCACTACGGCGGCGCCTGGACGGCGGACGCCTGCGCCAAGGTGGTGCGCTTCGTCGACATGGCCGAGACGTTTCACCTGCCGGTCGTCTATCTGTGCGACTGCCCGGGCTTCCTGATCGGGCTGGAGGCGGAGAAATCGGCCACCATCCGCCTCGGCGTGCGCGCCATGGCCGCCATCAACCAGACGAGCGTGCCCTGGTGCACGGTGATCGTGCGCAACTCGTTCGGCGTCGCCGGCGCCCTGCACGTGCCGTCCGGCCGGCTCTCCATCCGCTATGCGTGGCTGTCGGGCTGGTGGGGCTCGCTGCCGCTCGAGGGCGGCATCGAGGCGGCCTACCGCGCCGAGATCGAGGCGGCACCCGATCCCAAGGCCAAGCTCGCCGAGATCGAAGCGAGGCTCAATGCGCTGCGCTCGCCGTTCCGCACCGCCGAGCCGTTCTGGGTAGAGGAGATCATCGATCCGCGCGACACGCGCAAGCTGCTGTGCGAGTTCGCCAATCTGGCGGAGCCGCTGCGCACGCCCGGGCCGCGAACCTTCCCCATGCGACCGTGAGGGGCATCCACCGGGGGCGGTCGCGGGGCGGTCGGCTGCAAATGGCGCACCGGGGAAGATTCGAACTCCCGACCCCCAGATTCGTAGTCTGGTGCTCTATCCAGCTGAGCTACCGGTGCCTAGGCGATGCCGTGCTTATGTAATGCGTTCAATAAGTTACGTGCAATCGGGCACGGTCGAGCCTCCCCGTCGCACGGTCCCTCGGCGCCGGCCGGGAGGGCTTGCGCGCATCGGCCGGACGCGGGCCACGCTCATTAGGGCCATACGGCGGCTAGGTCAACAGCTCACGGGGCCAGGATGCACGCACGCCAGAGGGCAGGCGCTGAGCGACCAGGTCTAGGCTCCGAGACCGGCCTCGACCGGCCCCGGGACCGGCGTGCAAAACGCTGAAGGCCGCGCCGGGGCGAGCCCCGCGCGGCCTCCGAAACGGTCCGAAAGCTCGGTCGCTTACGCACTCTGCATGTTGGTGCGGACGGTGTTGAAGGTGGCACTGATCTGCGAGCCCAGAAGACGGGCGGCGCCGATGATGCCGACGGCGATCAGGGCGGCGATGAGGCCATACTCGATGGCCGTCGCACCCGACTCGTCCTTCACGAAACGCACGACATGGTTCTGCATGACAACTCTCCCA
>DASRDL010000184.1:0-3261 GCA_035652635.1 Hyphomicrobiaceae bacterium
TGCGAAGCTGCGGCGGCCGGCGTCCTGCTCGTGCGCGGCCCGCGATGTCAAGGCGAGCGCCGTAAGCGATCCGAGGATGGCCACGCCGATGGAGAGAAGCACCAACACGGGCTGATAGACTACGACCATTGCCGAGACCCCACGCTGCCGATGCCTAGTCGATCGCTGCGCCCACGGAGCATAAACCCTCTTGCCGCCGTATTCGCCAGCGCCGATATTCGGACAGATGCGGACGACATGGAACAGCCGGATTGAGCCGCCAAAGAGGCGGCTTTCGGCGGGACCTGCTCCGAGAGGGAACGATGCGCATACCGGCGCAGAAAAGCTCGCGCGGGCTCCTGGCCGCGCTCGTCAAAAAGGTTTGCGTGCCGTCGCAATTCACTCGACTTATCATTTTGACGGGATTGTCCTTATTGACGTTGCCGTGCATGGCGACACGTAGCGCGTCGCAAGCGCCAAATTCAGGGAATCCTCTATCGCCTAGAGAACAGCAGGCTTTGCGGGCTGCGCTCAACAATGGCGTGCTGCTCCTGGCGGCAAGTCGCCCGGATGCCCCCTATTTTGCCATGGCCAATGATATCGCGGCGGCCATCGGCGGGACGGCAGGCGTACGCGTGGTGCCCATGGCGACGGGAGGCGGCGTGGAGAACCTGCGCGATCTCGTCTATCTGCGCGGCGTGGACCTCGCCATCGTTCCGGCCAACGTGCTGGCAAATCCGAAGGCGTTGGAGGCGTCGCTCGGCGGCGGCCTCACGCAACGGGTCGCCTATGTTGCCCATCTCTATGCCGAGGAGGTGCATCTGGTCGCCGGCGCGGGTGTCGGTACGGTCGAGGGTCTCCAGGGCAAGCGCATCGCCGTGCCCCTCTACGACGGCACCGCGGAATTCACGGCACGCGATCTGCTGGAGCGCCTTGCCATCAAGGCCGAAATCGTCAGGGAGCGCCCCGCCGCGGCGCTGGATCAGGTGCGCTCGGGCGAGCTTGCCGGCGCGCTCTTCGTCGGCGGCAAGCCGCTTCAGCTGGTTGCCGGGCTGCCCAAGGATGGCCGCCTGAAGCTGCTCGGGCTATCGCTCCCCGTGGCAATCGAGCAGGCCCATCTTCCCTATCTTCCCGCCGCGCTGCGCGCCGATGACTACCCGGCGCTCATTCCTCCCGGCATCACGATCGAGACCGTCGGGGTCAGCGCGGTGCTGATGGCGAGCAGTGCCAAGGGCAACGAGGATGCGGCCCAACGCGTTGCCAAGTTTGTGCCGGCTTTCTTCGACGGCATAGCCGATCTGACGCGCCTCGGGCGGGGCGCCAAGTGGCTGGAGTTGAATCTCGCCACCCCGCTGCCGGGATGGAACCGCGTCCCCGCGGCGGAGGAGTGGCTGCGCAACGCCAAGGAGCGGCAGAGAGCCGTTCTGCAGCGAGGCTTCGAGGAGTTTCTTCGCACCACGCGGCAACCGGGCGCACCGCAGCTCACGCCCGCCGAGCGCGAGAAGCTGCTCGATAAATTCATCGACTGGACGCGCCAATCGGTGGGCACGGTGGAGGCGCCGACGCGGCCCTGAGCTCGGGGCAAATACCGGCTCATCGAGAAACTGACTTGAATGTGAAGTCGTGCCGGTAGCGCCTGGCATGCCAGCCGGGCATATACTCGATGGCCCCGACGGAGGCCAAAGGGCGGGGCGGTTGGAATTTCGGTTCGGTCTCGAGCGGCGGGTGAAATCAACCGGAGTGCGTGATGGACAGGTCAGAGCCGGTCGGAAAGGGGCGGGAAATTAAGAGTCTGCTGGAACTCATTCAACAGCTCCCGCACAATCAGGACGGGCAGTTGCAGGCGGCGGTCAATCCATATTATCAGCAATGGTCGGCCTACCATTCCGCCTATCTGGCGGCCGCCGACACCTTCCGGCGCACGCCTGCGACGTCGCGCGGCGGCGCGGGCCTCAATCCGTGGTTCTTCGTGGTGGCGACGGTGCTGAATACGGTCGTCGCGGCCGTGCTCGCGGTCCTCATAACGCTGAGCGTCGTGCGGCAGGATCCGGGCTACCGGCCGGAGCTGGCAGGCGCCGCCGCCTCGGTCTCGGACGCTGCATCGCCCGCGGGTCGGCGAACGTCGATGATGGTCGTGGAGCCTGCAGCGGCGAGGCCGATCGAGATGCAGCAGATCGGCTCCCCCGAGCAGCCGTTGCGCCTGGAAGTCCTGAGGCCGACGCCGTTTCCCCTTCTCATCCAGCCGCCCGAGGCGGTGGCGGACACATTCATCCTGGTGCTCTCCGGCGTGCCTGCGCGCGCCGAGCTGCTGGGAGCGGACCGGATCGGTTCCGACTCGTGGCTGCTGCCGCCCTATTCCTCCTCGCATCTTCAACTGACGATGCCGGAATGGTCGGCGGCGCTGATCGAGGTGGGCATGGAGCTCAGACGAACCAACGGCGCGATCGCCGCGCGCAACAAGGCCTGGCTCGCCGTGCCGCCGCCGGCGGTGGCGAAGGGGGAGCAGAAGCTCGATCCGGCCGCGATGAAAGAGGTTCTGCAGAGCGGCGACCGCCTCATCAGCCGCGGCGACATCGTTGCCGCGCGCGCCGTCTACGAGCGGGCCGCCGAGATGGGCAGCGCCCAGGCCGCCTTGGCGCTGGGTTCAACCTACGATCCGACCAGATTATGGTCTCTGGGCGTGTTCGGCATGGTCGGCAACAAGGACAAGGCGCGGCATTGGTACATGCGTGCCGATCAGCTCGGCCATCCCAATGCCAAGGAGCGGCTCAGGGGCCTGGCGGAGTAGACGGCGCGCCCCGCGCGACGGCGCGACGCGCATGCGCCGGGCCCACCGCGTCACCACTCTCCTCAATGCCCGCCCGCCTGCCCGCGCTTCACCTCCGGCAGGAACCAGGTCAGCAGGCCGACGAGGGGGAGAAACGAGCAGAGGTGGTAGACGGTGGCGAGGCTGGTGAGGTCGGCCAGCTCGCCCAAGAGCGCCGCGCTCATGGCGCCCAGGCCGAACGATACGCCGTAGAACATGCCGGCAATCATGCCGACCCGCCCGGGAAGCAGCTCCAGCGCGTAGACCAGGATGGCCGGGAACGCGCTCGCCATGATCATGCCGATGATGATGGTGAGGACGATGGTCCAGCCCAGGCTGGCGTAGGGCAGCAGCAGCGTGAAGGGCAGCGCGCCCAGGATCGAGAACCAGATGATCGCCCGCCGGCCGATGCGGTCGCCCAGATGGCCGCCGATCAGCGAGCCCATCGCCTGCGCCAGCAGGAAGGAGAACAGCAG
>DASRDL010000185.1:0-5346 GCA_035652635.1 Hyphomicrobiaceae bacterium
CCAGGTGATGGCCACCGACCTGCGCGCCTCCGTGTCGCTCGTCATCGCCGGGCTGATGGCCGAGGGCCGTACCACCATCAACCGCGTCTACCATCTCGACCGCGGCTTCGAGCGGCTGGAGCAGAAGCTGTCGGGCTGCGGCGCCGAGATCGAGCGGCTGGTGAGCGGCTGAATCGAGGGGGCGAGACCCCTTGGGCGACCGATCGGCGTTTCCGGGGGGCAGACCCCTTGCTTCAACGTAGCGCTTTCAAGGGGGCCCCACGCCAAGGGGTCCCTCCCGCGTTCACCCCCTTACGCACATCGTCCGGCTTCGCTATCACGGTGGCGACGGTGCCTTCGCCGTCGCTCCGCCAGCGCGGCGCTGGCGGCCGGCGGCCCATGGAAGCCTGACACATGCCGGAGCTCAAACTGATCGCGCTCGACGCCGACGACCTCAAGGTCATCTCGGCGCACCTGCAGGATGCCGTGCTTAGGGTCGGTGACATCGCCTACCTGCCCCGCGAGCGCCGGTTCGCCGCACTGGGCAACCGGTTCGACTGGACAGAGGCGATGGCGGGGCCCAACGGCAAGGCCGAGACCTACGTGCGCCGGCGCGCTGCGCTGCGTTTCGAGCGGGTGCTCGGCGCCAAGGTGCAGGGCATCGACCTCGCCCGCAAGGACGCCGTGCTCGAGCTGCTGGCCATCGCCTTCGAGCCCGGCGAGCCGCCTCAGGGCCATGTGATGCTGCACTTCGCCGGCGGCGGTGCCATCCGGCTCGAGGTGGAGTGCATCGAGGCCGAGCTCAAGGACCTGGGCCCCGTGTGGAGCGCGACGTCGATGCCGCGCCATCCCGACGAGGGCCCTCCGCACCGGTTGCCGCCACGGGACAGCTGACGGCGCTTCGCAAACGACAGGCCGAACCCATGCCCCTCCGTCTCGCAACGTCCGACCCAGGCTTCGAGAGCGCATTCCGCGCTTTCCTCGCCGCCAAGCGCGAGGCGTCCGAGGACGTCGATGCGGCCGTGCGGGCGATCATCGCGCGGGTTCGCGCCGAGGGCGACGCGGCGCTCATCGAGCTCACGCGCCGCTTCGATCGGCTCGACCTCGCCGAGATCGGCGTCCGGATCGGCGAGGCCGAGGTTGCGGCGGCGGCGGCAGGCTGCGGCAGAGAGACCGTGGCCGCGCTCGAGCTGGCGGCAGCGCGCATCGAGGCCCACCACCGCCGGCAGCTGCCCACCGACGACCGCTACACCGACGCGCTGGGCGCCGAGCTCGGGTCGCGCTGGACGGCAATCGAGTCGGTGGGCCTCTATGTGCCGGGAGGGCTCGCCAGCTATCCGAGCTCGGTGCTGATGAACGCCATCCCCGCGCGTGTCGCCGGCGTGCCGCGCATCGCCATGGCCGTGCCCTCGCCGGGCGGGGAGCTCAACCCGCTCGTGCTGGCGGCGGCGCACCTGGCGGGCGTCTCTGAAATCTATCGCATCGGCGGGGCGCAGGCGGTCGCCGCCCTTGCCTACGGGACCGCGAGCGTGGCGCCGGTGGCCAAGATCGTCGGCCCCGGCAACGCCTATGTCGCGGCGGCCAAGCGGCAGGTGTTCGGCACCGTCGGCATCGATTCCGTCGCCGGTCCCTCGGAGGTGCTCGTCGTCGCCGACCGCGACAACGACCCCGAGTGGCTCGCCGCCGATCTGCTGGCGCAGGCCGAGCACGATGCCGCGGCCCAGGCCATCCTGATGACCGACGATGCAGGCCTCGCCGGCGCCGTGGAGGCGGCGGTGGCCCGCCAGCTCGCGGCGCTGCCGCGCGGCAACATCGCCGGCGCCAGCTGGGAGAGCTTCGGCGCCGTCATCCTCCTGCGCTCGCTCGACGAGGCGCCGGCACTGGCCGACCGCATCGCCGCCGAGCATCTCGAGATCGCCACCGCCGATCCGGAAGCACTGGCGGGGCGCATCCGCAACGCGGGCGCCATCTTCCTCGGGCGGCACACGCCGGAGGTGATCGGCGACTATGTGGCCGGCTCCAACCACGTGCTGCCGACGGCGCGCAGCGCCCGCTTCTCCTCGGGCCTGAGCGTGCTCGACTTCATGAAGCGCACGTCGATCCTGCGGCTCGGCCCGGACTCGCTGGCGAGCCTCGCCCCCGCCGCCATGACGCTCGCCCGCGCCGAGGGGCTCGAGGCGCATCGCCGCTCGGTCGCCGTCCGCCTGGGCCACAAGGCGTGAGGCCATGTTCGAGCCGCCCGAGTTCGACCCCAACTCCAAGGCCAAGCTGGTGGCCATCACCTTCGACGAGGCCTCGATTGGGCGCGGCAACCCCAACATCGAGCACGAGCGCAAGGTCGCGGTCTACGACATCCTCGAAGGCAACCGCTTCGCTCTCGACGGGCGCGACGGCGGTCCCTACACGCTCAACCTCTCCATCGTCGAGGACCGGCTGGTGTTCGCCGTGGCCCAGGAGGGCAGCGACGAGACCTTCACGGTCGTGCTGTCGCTTACGCCCCTGCGGCGCATCATGAAGGACTACTTCATCGTCTGCGAGACCTACTACCAGGCGATCCGCTCCGCGCCCCCCTCGCGCATCCAGGCCATCGACATGGGGCGGCGCGCGCTGCACGACGAGGGCAGCCGCATCCTCGCCGAGCGGCTCGGCGGCAAGATCACCGTCGACCGCGACACCGCCCGGCGGCTGTTCACGCTCATCTGCGCCCTGCACTGGAGAGGATGAGCCGTGGCGGGGGCGGGCGGGGGAAGCCACGTTCTGCCCGGCTCGGTGCTGTTCGTCTGCACGATGAACTCGGTGCGCTCGCCGATGGCGGCCGCCATCCTGCAGCACCTCGTCGGCCGGCGCGCCTACGTGGCCTCCGCCGGCGTGCGCGCCGGCGGCCCCGACGCCTTCGCCGCCCAGGTGATGGAGGAGATCGGCATCGACATCCGCCGCCACACCCCGCACACGCTGCGCGACCTCCACGACACCTCCTTCGACCTCATCGTCACCCTGTCGCCCGAGGCGCACCACCAGGCGCTGGAGCTCACCCGCACCATGGCCGTCGACGTCGAGTATTGGCCGACCTTCGATGCCACCGCTCTGATCGGGCACGCGAGCCGCGAGCAGGTGCTCGACGCCTACCGCGCCGTGCGCGACCAGCTGTTCGCCCGCATCAAGCAGCGCTTCGGCCTCGAGGGCGGGCCGACAGTGTAGAGCGCCACGCCCGCCGAAGCTCCGGGCGCAGCCCCGCCGCATCCGTGTCGCCATCCGCCCATCGCTTGCTTGCGGTCGGGAGGCGCGGCTGCTAGGATGAATAAGTCGTGTGAATGTTTATTGCCATTTTTTCGAGCGGGAAACTCTGCCTTTTCGAGCGATGTAGGCTCGAATCCGCGCTTTCGTGATCGATGTGCTCACGCGCCTGCCGGATCGAACGGCACGGCGTGAAGGTGAATGGCATTTTTCACGGACGATATTCCATGTCCGGTGCGCGTTTGTCAGGAGGTATTGATGTCACCAAACTCACTGGGATTTCTGGTCATTTGCGGCGTTATCTCGGGCGCCCTCGCGGCGGGTGGATCGGCATTTGCCCAGGACTCCGGGCGGCCGCGGTTCGTGCGGCAGGCCCTGCACGAGTTCGCCAAGGACCCGCAAAAGATGAAGAGCCTGGTGGACGGCGTGGCCGAGATGAAGCGCCGCAACAGCGCACCGAAGGATTCCGCCGAGTACCGCACGAGCTGGGAGTATTGGGCCAATATTCACGGATATCCCGGGCCTCGGAACGGGACCGTAGCGGAATGGCAGGCCTTTTTGCAGTCGAGATTTCCCGAGGATGCCCCGCTCTTTTCCGGCTTCTTCCAGGGCATGACCGATTTCACGCCGCCGGATCAGCTCGCAACCGATATTTGGGGCACGTGCGTGCACGGCGACGATGAGCCGTCCCACTTCCTGACCTGGCACCGCATGTATCTCTACTTTTTCGAGCGTGTCCTGCGCAAGGCCTCCGGCAATCCGAGTTTCGCGCTCCCCTACTGGGATTACACGAACAGCAAGGCCGATGTCGCGCAGCCCTCCAGCTCGCCATGGCGGATTCCGGCGGCATTCCTTGCGCCGCCTCCGAATGCCCCTCAGTCGTTGTTCGAGAGGCGACGCACGGCGGGGTTCGGCGAAGCCGTCCAGCTCGATATCGAGCAGACGAACGTCGACAGCGTGCTGGCCATCGGCAAATTCGTCGAATTCCAGCCCACACTGGAGCGGGGGCTGCACGCCTTCATCCACTGCACCGTCGGCAGCCAATGCCTGGCGCCCTACATCGGGCTCGTTCCGTTTGCGGGGAACGATCCGCTGTTCTGGCATCATCATGCCAACATCGACCGCCTGTGGGAGTGCTGGACCGTCCGACACGGCAGGGATGCCAACCCGACCGGCGATGCGAATTGGATGAGCAAGACCTACAAGTTCGTCGACGAGACGGGCGCCCCCGTGGAGATGAAGGTGTCGGAGCTCTTCGACCCCGCCGGCCGCATCGATTACGCCTACGACAACGTGCGGCAATGTTTTCGCAAGGAGCCACCGGTGGTGATGGCCGCAGTCGGCAAGGCGGAGCGTCGCGCAGCGACGGCCGCGGCGGCGACGACGTCGATTGCGACGGCCCGCGATGTGCGGCTGGACAAGATCGACCAGGTCGTTCCCCTCGTGCGCCCCCCGACTACGGCAAGCAAGGGCCGGGAGAGGGCGCTCACCTCCGTTGCCCGACCCACGGGCTCGGCGCCGGCCAAGGCCCTTCTGCGCCTCATCGGCGTGCAGACGACACAGGCGCAGCCTGCCGCGTCGATCAGCGTATTCCTGACGAGCCCGGCAGGCGACCGCCGCAAGTTCGTGGGCGTGATCGGGTTCTTCGGCCTGTCGGAGCATCAGCTGCACGGGCACGGCAGCGGTGGACGCGACTTCACGTTCGATGTCTCGAGCCAGGTCCGGGAGCTCGTGGCCGACAGGTCGCCGGCCGGAGAGATCCACGTCTCGTTCGTGGCGAGCAGCGGCCTTGCGGGGCAGGCACCCGCCGTGAGCCAGGAGCGGGTCCGGAAGGCGGGTGTGGCCATTCGCGAGATCAAGCTGGACATCGAGCAGGCAGCGCCGGCCAGGTGAGATCGAAAAGCCCGCTCGTCCTCGGCGGCGGGGCGGTGGCCGACTGAAGCGTGGGGCGGGCGTCCCGCGCCGGCCCCCCGGGCGCCGCCCCCACGCCCCCATTGCGCCGCCGGCAGCGCTTGATTTTCGCCTTGGCCCATGGGCATGTTCCGCTGCGATTCAGCAGGGGCAACCAGGCACACCGGCATGACCTCGCAGAAGGCAGGCCTCGCCACCGCGCTCGTCCGCACCGACAGCCCG
>DASRDL010000186.1:0-7167 GCA_035652635.1 Hyphomicrobiaceae bacterium
CCCTACCTGTGCCGGCCGTTCGAGCACGGCGCCGACATCGTCATGCACTCGGCCACCAAGTTCTTAGGGGGACACGGCGTCGCCATCGGCGGCATCGTGGTGGACGGCGGCCGCTTCGACTGGGTGAAGTCGGGCAAGTTCCCGACTATGACCGAGCCCTACGCCGGCTACCACGGCATCTCGTTCGCCGACGAGTACGGCCCGGCCGCCTTCATCGCCCGTGCCCGCGCCGAGGGCCTGCGCGACTTCGGCGCCTGCATGGCCCCGGCCACCGCCTTCTACCTGCTGCAGGGCGTGGAGACACTGCCCGTGCGCATGGCGCGCCACGTGGCCAACGCCGAGGCCGTCGCCCGATTTCTCGAAGGCCACGCCGCGGTCGCCTGGGTGAAGTATCCGGGCCTCGAAAGCCATCCCGACCACCAGCTGGCCAGGCGCCAGTGCCCCAAGGGCGCGGGCGCGATCATGAGCTTCGGCATCAAGGGCGGGCGCAAGGCCGGCGCCAAGCTGATCGAGCGCCTCGAGGTGTTCTCCCACCTCGCCAACGTCGGCGACGCCAAGAGCCTCGTCATCCACCCCGCCTCGACGACGCACCAGCAGATGAGCGTCGAGGACCTGGCAAAGGCCGGCGTGGGCGAGGAGCTGGTGCGCCTGTCCATCGGCCTCGAAGACCCCGCCGACCTCACCGACGACCTCGCCCAGGCGCTCGCCGCCTCGCAGAAGGGGTGAGTAGTGAGATAGTGAGTAGTGAGATGGTGAGCGATGGGACGGGCATGTGAAGCGGCTGATCTGGCCACCTTACATTGTGGGATCACCTTGCTGCTTGCACCTCCCTGAACCTCACTATCTCACTACTCACGATCTCACCACTCATCCTCTCACCTGAAGGGCCCAGGACATGGAGCTGACGGTAGACGGGCACAAGGTGCACGCGGCAACCGGCGGGCGGCCGTTCGACGCGGGCAAGCCGGCCGTACTCTTCATCCACGGCGCGGGCTGCGACCACACCGTGTGGCAGCTTCCCGCCCGCTGGTTCGCCTGGCACGGTTTCTCGGTGCTGGCAGTCGATCTGCCGGGGCACGGGCGCAGCCAGGGGGCGCCGCTCGGCAACATAGCCGACATGGCCCGCTGGGCAGTTCGCGTGCTCGATGCGGCGGGCGTGCGCCAGGCGGCGCTGATCGGCCACTCCATGGGCGGATCGATCGCGCTGGAGGCGGCCGCGGCCTTTCCCGACCGGGTCACACGCCTCGGCCTCGTCGGCACCGCCGCGGCCGTGCCGGTGCATCGCGCCCTCCTCGCCGCCGCGCGGGAGGAACCCGAGCGGGCTTACGCCATGATGACCGCATGGGCGCACGGAACGGCGGCCAAGATGGGCGGCAATCCCGCACCGGGTCTGTGGATGACCGGCGGCACCATGGCACTGTTCGCGCGCAACGCGCCGGGCGTGCTCGCCACCGATCTCGAAGCCTGCAGCGCGTGGAAGTCGGGGCCCGAAGCGGCCGCCAGAGTGCGCTGCCCCGCGCTCGTCGTCATCGCCGCCAAAGACATCATGACGCCGGCCAAGGCGGGGCGCGAGCTGGCGGGGTCGATTGCCGGCAGCCGCACCGTCACCGTCGACGACTGCGGCCACATGCTGCTGGCGGAGGTACCCGATGCGGTGCTCGATGCACTGATCGGCTTCTTCGCGCCGGCCGGCGCTGCAGCCTGACCATCGTCATGCCGGCCGGGCGCCGCGGATCGGATCAGGGGCAGGCGTTTGCGAAACCCGACAGCGAGAGCCGCAGGTGCCGCCGTGGGTCCGACGGATATCGGCTTTTCCCGGGACCAGCCCGCGGGCAGCCGCGAAATTCCGGAAGGACGGCGGTGAGGTGGGCTACGCCGCCAGCGGGCGAGGGCTGGGCGTGAGCGGTCCCAGAGGCTCGGACTGCAGCTCGGCGGCCGGCTCGAGGCCCCACTCGTCGAGCAGCTGGCGCAGGGCCTGCTCGGCGGCATGCAGCTCCGCGGCGGCACGGGCGTGCAGCTCGGCGATCGTCTCGGCCTGCGCGAGGCGAAGGTCGGCGATGTCGACGAGCCTCTGCCAATGCCAGGCAGCGTCGAAACGCGGGGTCGCGGCCGGCGCAAGGGCGCGCACCTCCCGATCCGCCGGCCGGGGGACGCGCGCCAGGTCGACTACGGGCGGGCTCGGGCCGGCAGCGGCCGCCAACGTGTGCACGGCGAGCGCCAGGCCGCCGGCGATCAGAACCCAGCCGAGCAGGCTTGCGGCACCGCCCTGCTGAAGGAGCGCGAAGAAGTCCATGTCACCCTCGCCGAGGTGGCCTGGGAGCCGATGAGACCAACGCGCAACGGAATGGAGGCCGGCGACGCTCGCGGTCGAAGACAACCGCCGCGGAGCGTGCCGCGCCATGCTCTTTCGATGCGGCCGGGCACGCCGCGATCGGACGACGGCAGGGTGCGCGAGCCGGGTTAACGCAGCGTTAACCGTGAGACCTATCAGCGCGGGCCGGCGTAGCGGAAATGCCCGGTGATCCTCTCGGCGAACAGCCAGTCCTCGGCCTGCACGCCCCAGCCGCGGTTGTGCACCACCAGCGGCACGCCGGTCGCCGTCTTCTCGGCGGCGACGATGGCGATATGCGTCTTCGACCAGAAGCCGTTCGGCATGTAGTAGGTGACGATGTCGCCCGGCTGGTAGTCGGCCGCGTCGGCGGTGATGGGCAGGCTGGTGCCGGCGCGGGCGAAGAAGCGGCGCAGCACCTCGACGCGCCGATGGTCGATGTTGGTGTCGCCCGAGCCCGCGCCCGACTTGTGCACCAGCACCTGCAGGTCGATGCCGAGCGCGCGGTAGGCGCGCACCACCACGTCCGTGCACACGCCCATGTAGGACGGCACGTCGCCCATGGGATAGCCGATCTTCATGTAGGCCGGATTGTAGAACACCAAGTTCGAGGTCTGGCGGCGGGCCGCGGCGGCGAGCCTGGCGCCGAACGTGCTCACAGCTTCCGCCTTGGCCACGTCGCCGGCGCCGAGGTCGACACGCGCCCGGTCGCGCGCCTGCGCGGAAGTGACGGCAACAGAGGCCCCGACAACGACGAGACCCGCGACCCGAACCGCCGCTCGCTGCATCCCAATCCCTCGCCAGCGTCCCCGGCAGGGTCCACCGCCGGCAGAGACTGCCGAAGCGAGATGTTGGAATTTGGGCGGCACCGCGGAACTGCTGGACTCCGCGCTCCTTCAGTGTGAAGGATGCAGGGTGATTTTCTTCATTGTCGATATCCAGATTGGAGCATTCTCATGATCGCCGAGTTCAAGTGGCTCATCCCTGTTTGCGGCGCGACTGCGATCGCAGTGGTCGCTTTGATCCGGGCTCAACCCGACTCGATGCCCTGGAGCAGGGCTTTCATCATAGCAGCGGCCCTGCTGATGGCCGCGACGCCCATCATTGCCAGCGGCAAGATCACCCGAGACGGCCTCGAGATCACCACTCTGAGCGAAACCGCCGAGCGCACGTCCGACGGGCTCGGAAAGCTCGACGACAGGATCACCACGACGGAGAAGAAGATCGTCGAGCTGCGCAACCTGGTCGACGAGATCAAGACCGCGAGTGCGATCCCTCCCGACAGCAAGGCGAAGATCGACGCGCAGATTCGCACCATCAACGATCTCACGGCCAGGAGCGCCGCCGCGAAAGTGCAATTCGATGCCATCAAGAAGGAATTGGACCGCAGCGTCCTCAAGCTGCCGGGTCTGAAGCCCCCACTCTGAGGCGCGGCGGGGCCAGCATCGGGCGGCGTCAACCGAGACCCACCATCCTGCGGATGTCGGCGGGCGTGGCGCCCTGCTCGCGCAGCGACCTCAAGCTCGTGTCGCGCGCGCTCTTGGAAAGCTTGCGGCCGGCCGCGTCGGTGATCAGGCGATGGTGGTGATAGACCGGCGCCGGCAGCCCCAGCAGCACCTGCAGCAGGCGGTGCAGATCGGTGGCGCCGTAGAGGTCGCGGCCGCGGGTGACATGGGTGACACCCTGCCAGGCATCGTCCACCACAACTGCGAGATGGTAGCTCGTGGCCACGTCCTTGCGCACGATCACGGCATCGCCCCAGCGCTCGGGCCGGGCCTCGACCACATGCGCCGCGCCGTCCTGGGCGATCTCGGTGAAGAGGAGCGCTGTGCCGCCCAGCCTCTCCGCCGCAGCCGCAATCGCTCTGCCCATGTCGATGCGCAGCGCGAAGGGCTCGCCCGCGGCCCGCCGCCGCGCCACCTCGCGTGCATCGCGGCCCTTGAAGAGGCCGGGATAGAGCAGGCCGCCGTCGGGATCGCGCGCACCGCCGGCGGCCGCCGCCTCGATCTCGGCGCGGCTGGCAAAGCAGGGATAGAGGAGCCCCATGTCCTCGAGCCGCCGGGCGGCGTCGCGATAGGCGTCGAGGCGCTGCGACTGGAAGACGACGGGCTCCTCCCAGGTGAGCCCGAGCCAGGCGAGGTCGGCGAGGATGCCGGCGACGAAGCGCGGCCGCGACCGGCCCTTGTCGATGTCCTCGATGCGCAGCAGGAAGCGACCGCCGCTGGCGCGCGCCCGCTCGTAACCGACGAGGGCCGAGAGGGCATGGCCCAGATGCAGCTCGCCGTTGGGACTGGGGGCGAAGCGGAAAACCGGGGTGCTCATGGCGGTGTGGACCATAGCATCCTCGGGCGACGGCGGGGGCGCGCCCGAGCCAGCTGCCGGCCGGCCGCTCGCTCCGAGGCCGCGGCTTCGCCACCCCGCGCGCCGAGGCGGCTGACCCCATCCGCTATCCGCAGCTCGCCTCGCCGGGGCGGTAGCTGCGGGCGACCTGCTCCACCACCGGGTCCCACGTCTGCCGCTCGGCGGCCGGGTAGAGCATGGCCCAGCTGTTGATGAGGCGGCCGCCGCAGGTGAAGGTCACGCGCTCGTAGAACATCGTTCCGTCCATGGTGCCGGACAGGACGAACCAGGTGCCGCGCACGGGAGCGTAGTCGACCTCCGCGCCGGGGTAGCTGCGCTGCAGGAGCAGCGCCCGGTAGTCGCGCAGCGAGACGCGATCGGCATTCGGCAAGGCGCCGGCGAGCAGCCGGACACGGCCGTCGGGCGAGACGAACACGCGGCCGTCGTCGCTCGGGCTCTCCGTATCGGGCGCGAAGGCGCCGGCCGGAAAGCTCAGCGAGAAGCCGTGGCGCTCGTTGCGGTAGGTGGCGACCTGCGCCGCGGCGGCAACCGCGGACAACCCGAGCAGGCCGGCAGCGACACCAATCCTGACAGCTGCTGTCGTCATGGCGAGCTCTCTCCCATTGTAAGCCACACCCTTTCCCCTTAACCAGACGGTACGTGGCAGGGCCGGAGACATTTCGCCGATGGCGAACACGAAATCGCGAACGCCGGCGCGCCCGCGCATCATCGTCACGGACGATGACGTCCGCGAGGGCGTGCGCGCGCTCAGGCGCAAGTGCGCGATCATGCGGCGCGTGCACGACCTCGCTGGCCATCCGCCGCTGCGCCGGCGCCCGGCCGGCTTCGAGGGGCTCGCACGCATCATCGTCGGCCAGCAGCTGTCGGTGGCGAGCGCGTCCGCCATCTGGGAGCGCACGGCAGCGGCCTGCACCCCCTTCGAGCCCGCCGTCCTGCTGGCGATGACGGACCGGCAGCTGGCCGAGGTCGGCCTGTCGCGGCCGAAGATCCGCACGCTCAAGGCGATCGCGGAAGCCTGCTCGAACGGCCTCGACCTCGCCCGGCTCGAGCACGCCGCCGACGAGGACATCCATGCCGCCCTCACTGCCGTGACCGGCATCGGGCCCTGGACCGCCGACGTCTACATCATGTTCTGCCTCGGCCGCGCCGACGGCTGGGCACCCGGCGACCTCGCCCTGCAGGTGGCCGCCCAGCGCGCCTTCGAGCTCGCAGAGCGCCCCGGCAAGGACGCGATGCTCGAGCTCGCCGAGCGCTGGCGCCCCTGGCGCGGCGTGGCCGCCCGCCTGCTGTGGGCCTACTACGCTGCCTTGAAGCAGCAGAAGAGCGCCGTGCCGGTGTAGGGGTCGTGCCGGGCCTACGGCCAAAGTCCGCACATTGGCCTTGACGCATCGCCGGGCTAGAGCACTTTCCGATCAGCAAGCGTCACTGTCATCCCGGAATTGCGCGCCTGCCCTCGGGCTGGTCCCGAGGGTCAGCGCAATATCCGGGACTCAGGGCGAATGGATACCGGTACATAGTCTTGGTCCTGGGTCCCGGCTCTCGGGCTGACGCCCGAGGCCGGCATGACAGCGCTGCGGGCGCGACCGGTTCGATCAGATCGGAATGTGCTGTAGGGTTGCGGCGCGCCTTCGCCAAGTGCTGCAGGACTCTGACATGGCAAGCCTCCTCGACGGACCCAGGATCGTGCCGCGCGGGCGCTCGGCAACGGCGCTGGTGGTGCTGCTGCACGGCTACGGCGCCAACGGCGACGACCTGATCGCGCTGGGCGCGGAGTGGCAGCACCGGCTCCCCGATGTGGCCTTCGTTGCGCCGAACGCGCCGCAGCCCATCCCCGGCATGTACGGCGGCCTGCAGTGGTTCCCGCTCACGCTGCGTGATCCGAGCGAGTACTGGCGCGGGGTGTCGGCCGCACAGCCGGTGCTCGAGCGCTTCCTCGAGGCCGAGCTGTCGCGCTATCGCCTCGGCCCGGAGCGGCTGGTGCTGGTCGGCTTCAGCCAGGGCACCATGATGGCGCTGCACGTGGGCCTGCGCCGCGTGCAGGCGCCGGCCGCCATCGTCGCCTTCTCGGGCCTGCTCGCCGGGCCCGAGCACCTCGGCACGACGACGGCGCGCCCGCCGCTCCTCATGATTCACGGCGAAACCGACGACCTCATCCCGGTCGAGGCGCTGCACATGGCGCGCGAGGCGCTGGCCGGCGCGGGTTTCGGCGTCGAATGGCACGTGCGGCCCGGCCTCGGCCACGGCATCGACGGGCCAGGCCAGTGGATGGCGGCCCATTTCATCGCCCGCGCGCTCGCCCGTTCGCCCGCGGCGTGAGGCCGCGCAAAATGCCCGGCAAAAGGGCCTTTCCAAGGGCCTGGTGGCTCGGCTTCACATCGCGGACACACATGGCTAGTATGGCGCCGCACAAACAGGGGTCGTCATTCGATTCGACAGGAACAGAGCCCACAGGAAGCCCTGCCCGTGAACGCCTACGC
>DASRDL010000187.1:0-7561 GCA_035652635.1 Hyphomicrobiaceae bacterium
TCAGGGGCCGCGGTGCAGCGGCTGGCCGACATCCGCTACGTCGGCCAGGCCTCCGAGCTGGTCGTGCCGCTGCCCGCGGGTCCCTACAGCGCTGCCTCGCGCGCGGCGCTGCTCGAGGCGTTCGAGGCGAGCTATGTCGCCGCCTTCACGCGCACGCCGCCGACCAGCCAGGTCGAGATCATCAACGTGCGCGTCTCGGCGAGCATGGCGGTGGAGAGCGGGGCCACGCTCTCGGCCAGGGCGGAGCCGACGCGCAACGCCGTCAAGGGCAAGCGGCCCGTCTTTTTCCAGGAGCTGGGCGCCCCGCATGCCACCACCGTCTACGACCGCTACGCGCTCAGGCCCGGGCTGGCCTTCGACGGCCCGGCCATCGTCGAGGAGCGCGAGTCGACCCTCGTCGTGGGCCCCGCCGGCCGCTTCGAGGTGGCGCAGAGCGGCAACATCATCGTCACCGTCGGCTGAGGTGCCAGCATGAACGAGCCGGTCCAGAGTGCATCAGCACGTGCCAACACGCCCTTCGACGCCGTCACGCTGGAGATCCTGTGGCGGCGGACGATCTCGGCCGTGGACGAGGCGGCCAAGGCGCTCCGGCGCACCTCGTTCTCCACGCTGGTCAACGAATCCAACGACTTCGCCTGCGTGCTCACCGACGCGAGCGGCCAGTCGCTGGCGCAGAACACGGAGAGCATCCCCTCCTTCATCGGCACGCTGCCCGTGACCGTGAAGGAGTTCATCCGCCAGATCGGCATCGCCAACATGGCGCCCGGCGACGTGCTCGTCACCAACACACCGTGGATCGCCACCGGGCACCTGAACGACATCACGGTGGCCAAGCCCATCTTCCGCAATGGCCGCGTCGTTGCGTTTGCCGCCTCCACAGCGCACGCGCCCGACATCGGCGGCAAGGTGCGCTCAGTCGAGCCGCGCGAGGTGTTCGAGGAGGGCTTCCACATCCCGGTGATGAAGTTCCTCGACGGCGGCAAGCCGGACGCCACCTTCCTCAAGCTGCTGCGCGCCGCCGTGCGCACGCCCGACGAGACCGAGGGCGATCTGTGGGCGCAGATCACCGGCCTCGACCTCCTGGAGCGGCGGCTCGGCGAGCTGATGGCCGAGTACGGCCTCGACGATCTCGAGACGTTCGCGGGCGAGATCATGGGCCGCTGCGAGCGCGCCATGCGCGCCGCCATCGCCAAACTGCCCGACGGCACTTACACGCATTCCTTCCAGACCGACGGCCTGGAGGAGCCCTTCACGTACAACATCGCCGTCAAGGTGGAGGGCGAGCGCATCCTCGTCGATTACGCCGGCACCGGCCCCCAGGTCGATCGCGCCATCAACTGCACCATGACCTACACCTTCGCGATGACGGCCTATGCGCTGAAATGCGCGCTCCTGCCCAACCTGCCCAACAACGAGGGCATCTTCCGCACAATCGAGGTGAAGGCGCCCGAGGGCTCGCTGGTCAACCCGCGCTTTCCCGCCGCGGTCGGCGGGCGCATGGCGACCGGCCACTATCTGCCCTTCGCCGTGTTCGGCGCGCTGGCCCCGGTGCTCGGGGGGCGCGTCATCGCCGCCTGCGGCTCGCCCTTGTGGAGCATCATCCAGACCGGCGTGCGCGCGAGCGGCAAGACCTACGCCAACGTGTTCTTCTTCAACGGCGGCATGGGCGCTACCTCGCTCGGCGACGGGCAGAGCACCTATGCCTGGCCCAGCAACGTGTCGAACGTCCCGGTCGAGCTCATCGAGCGCAACAGCCCGATGCTGGTGCACAGGAAGGAGCTGCGCGAGGGCAGCGGCGGGCGGGGCCGGCTGCGCGGCGGCCTCGGCCAGACCATCGAGCTCGAAATCCTCTCCGATACCCCGGTCGGCATGATCTTCATGGCCGAGCGCTGCCGCTTCCCGGCCCCGGGCATGGAAGGCGGCGAACCCGGCGCTCCGGGCGCCGTGCTGATCGACGGCGCCCCGGTCGACTACCGACGCAACGTCGTGCTCCGGCAGGGCCAGCGCGTGACGCTCTCGACCCCTGGCGGCGGCGGCCTGGGCCCGCCCGCCGAGCGCGATCCGGCCGCCACCGCGCGCGACCGCCGCGACGGCTATGCCTCGGCCTGAACGGCGCAGCGCCTTCCGTCTTCGATCCGTCCCAATCCCTTGCTTTGTGTCAGGCCTCCGAGCTTGAACGGGGCCGTTCCCATGTCGCGCGCCTACTCCTTCCTTGCCGCCTTGCTCCTCGCCTGCCTGCTCGCCGCTCCGGCCGTGGCCGAGAAGCGCGTGGCGCTGATTGTCGGCAACTCCGCCTACGTCAATGCCAGCCCCCTCGCCAATCCGGTCAACGACGCCGGCGACATGGCCGCTGCCCTGAAGGGCGTCGGTTTCGAGGTGGTGTTCGGCACCGACCTCTCCAAGCCGGCCTTCGACGCCAAGGTGCGCGAGTTCGCCCGGCTGCTGGAGAAGGCCGACGTGGCGCTCTTCTTCTATGCGGGCCACGGGCTGCAGGTGGCGGGCCGCAACTATCTGCTGCCCGTCGATGCCAAGCTGCAGATCGAGCGCGACCTCGACTTCGAGGCCGTCTCGCTCGACTTCATCCTCAAGCAGATGGAGATCGAGCGCGAGGGCAAGACCAACGTCGTGTTCCTCGACGCCTGCCGCGACAACCCACTGGGCCGCAACCTCGCCCGCTCGATGGGAACGCGCTCGGCGAGCGTCGGCCAGGGGCTCGCCCAGGTGCAGACCGGCGTCGGCACCTTCATCGCCTTCTCCACCCAGCCCGGCAACGTGGCGCTCGACGGCGAGGGTCGCAACTCGCCCTTCACGGCGGCGCTCGCCAGGCGCATCGCCGAGCCCGATCGCAACCTCACCTCGGTGATGATCGACGTGCGCAAGGACGTGCTCTCCGCCACCGGCGGCCGGCAGGTGCCGTGGGACCACTCGGCGCTGACGGGCGAGTTCTACTTCCACCTCGCTGCAGCGCCCGGCACCCTGCCCAAGCCGGACGCCGATGCCACCCAGAGGCGCCTGCGCGAGCTCGAGGAGCAACTCCAGCGCCAGGCGGACCCGAAGAAGACCGCCAACGTCGTCGAGCTGGCCCAGGCGCGGGAGCGCCTGCGCCAGCTGGAGGAGGCTAACCGCCAGGACCAGCAGAAGATCTTCGCCATCCAGTACCAAGCCAAGGGCAAGGCCGACCCCATGGAGATCGGCGGCATCCAGATGCAGATGGTCCGTCGCGGCCAGGAGCAGAAGGCGCTGCGCGAGCAGATCGCCAGGCTCGAGAAGGAATTGGGGCTCACCCCGCAGGCCCCTCCCAAGCAGTGACGCTGCATCTCGCGCAACCGGCAGCTTGTGCTAAAGATGGCACAAGTTGTGCTGGAGGCGACGGAGCGTGACGACACTCGCGGGTCTTGGTTCCCTCTCCCCGCACTTCAGCGGGGAGAGGGTCAGGGTGACCCCGGCCCTCTCCCCGCGAGCGGGGAGAGGGTGATGACGCACCAGGGCATCGGGGCGCGGCTTTCGCGCAAGGAGGACGACCGCTATATGCGCGGGCGCGGCCAGTATGTCGGCGACATCAAGCTCGCCGGCATGCAGGAGGTGGCGTTCCTGCGCAGCCCGCTGGCGCATGCGCGCATCGGCGCGGTGCGCATTCCCGCCCGCATCCGCGAGCGCGTGTTCATCGCCGAGGATCTGGCCGGCGTGGCGCCCATCCGTGCCGACACCACGCTGCCGGGCTTCAAATCCTCGCTGCAGCCGGTGCTGGCAACGGGCAAGGTGCGCTACGTGGGCGAGCTCGTGGCCATGTGCGTCGCGCCAACCCGCGCCGAGGCCGAGGATCTGGTCGCCACCATCGATCTCGACCTCGAGCCGCTGCCCGTCGTCGCCGACATGCTGGAGGCCCGCAAGCCCGGCGCGCCGCTGGTGCACGAGCACTGGGGCCACAACCTGTTCCTCACCAGCACGATGGAAGCCAATTTCGACCTCGACGCCGTGAAGGCCAAGGCCGCGCGCTCCATCACCCGCGAGCTCAGAACCTCCCGCCAGGTGATGAGCCCGCTGGAGGGTCGCGGCGTGGTGGCGAGCTGGGACGGGCGGCTCGGCC
Organism: Hyphomicrobiaceae bacterium; assembly: GCA_035652635.1. GTDB lineage: Bacteria > Pseudomonadota > Alphaproteobacteria > Rhizobiales > Hyphomicrobiaceae > AWTP1-13. The sequence continues at coordinate 4,088 of DASRDL010000187.1, forward strand.
AGCTCGTGGTCTACACCTCCACCCAGCAGCCGCACATCGTCCGCTCGGGGCTCGCAGAGTGCCTCGGGCTCGACGAGGGCCAGATTCGCGTGGTGGCACCCGACGTCGGCGGCGGCTTCGGCTACAAGGGCATCCTGCTGCCCGAGGAGATCGCGCTCGCCTGGGCCACGCGCAGGCTGGGCTGCCCGCTCAAGTGGCTGGAGGATCGCCGCGAGGGCCTCACGGCGAACGCCAACTGCCGCGAGCACCACTACATCCTCACCGCCTACGCCGACGCCTCCGGCCGTCTGCTGGCGCTCGACTGCGAGGCCACCGTCGATGCCGGCGCCTACTCCTCCTATCCGTTCTCGGCCTGCCTGGAAGGCGGCCAGATCGTGTCGATCCTGCCCGGACTCTACGACTTCCCGCACTACCGCTGCCGCGCCTACTCGGTCGCCACCAACAAGCCGCCGATCCTGCCCTACCGGGGCGTGGCCCGCACCGGCGTGTGCTTCGCCCTGGAGGTGACGCTGGAGGCGCTGGCGCGCGAGATCGGCGCCGAGCCCAACGAGCTGCGCTTCAAGAGTCTTGTGAGGCCCGAGCAGATGCCGTTCGACAACATCGCCAAGCGCCACTTCGACTCGGGCGACTACCCGCAAGCGCTGCGCCGGGCCGTGGAGGCCATCGGCTTCGAGGCGGTGCGCGCCCGCCAGCGGCGCGGCGAGCCGGACGGGCGGCGCATCGGCATCGGCTTTGCGATGTACTCCGAGCAGGCGGGGCACGGCACCAGCGTCTACGCGGCGTGGGGCATTCCCATGGTTCCGGGCCACGAGCAGTGTCAGGCCCGCTTCACGCCCGACGGCGGCCTGGAGCTCAGGATCGGCGCGCACAGCCACGGCCAGGGGCTCGAGACCACGCTGTCGCAGGTGGCGCATTCCATCCTCGGCGTGCCGCACGAGCGCATCCGCCTCGTGCACGGCGACACCGCCGAGACACCCTACTCCACCGGCACCTGGGGCTCGCGCTCCATGATCATGTCGGGCGGGGCCGTGGCGGCCGCGTGCGATGCGCTGGCTGCGCGGGTGCTCAGGATCGGCGCCGGCCTGCTGCAGGCGCGGCCCGAGGAGGTGCGGCTCGAAGCCGGCGAGGTGGTAGGGCCGTCGGGGCGCATCTCGGTGGCCGACGTGGCGCGCACCTGGTACCGCCGCCCGCAGGACCTTCCCGGCGACGTCGACCCCGGCGGCCTGGAGGTGACGGCGGGCTACAAGGCCCAGCGCGACACCGGCACCTTCAGCTATGCCGCCCATGCCGCCGTCGTCGCCGTCGATACCGAGACGGGTGAGCTCGAGGTCCTCGATTATGTGGTGGTCGAGGACGGCGGTGTGCTGGTCAACCCCATGATCGTCGACGGCCAGATCATGGGCGGCCTCGCCCAGGGCATCGGCACGGCGCTCTACGAGGAGATGCCGTTCGACGCGCAGGGGCAGCCGCTCGCCTCCACCCTCGCCGACTACCTGCTGCCGGGCCCCACAGAGGTGCCCGAGGTCAGGATCGTGCACATGGAGACGCCCTCACCCTACACCCGCTTCGGCCAGAAGGGCCTGGGCGAGGGGGGCGCCATCGCTCCCCCCGCCGCCATCACCAACGCCGTGAACGATGCGCTGGCCGACCTGGGTGTGGAGCTGCTGGTGTCGCCCATCACGCCGCGCCGCATCGTGGAGGCGATCGAGCGGGCGCGCTCGAGGGCGGCGGCCGCATGAAGCCCGTCGCCTTCGAGTACACACGTGCTGCGTCGGTCGCCGAGGCCGTGCGCATGCTCCGGGACAACCCCGAGGCCAAAGTGCTGGCCGGCGGGCAGACGCTGGGACCGATGCTCAACCTGCGGCTCGCGCAGCCGGCGCTGCTCGTCGACATCACCCGCATGGCAGAGCTTGCCGCCGTCACCGAGCATGCCGACGGCGTCAGCATCGGCGCCATCGTCACCCATGCGGCCATCGAGGATGGCCATGTGCCCGATCCCACGGGCGGGTTCCTCGCGCGCGTGGCGCGCGGCATCGCCTACCGCGCCGTGCGCACGCGCGGCACCGTCGGCGGCAGCCTGGCGCATGCCGACCCCGCCGCCGACTGGCTCTCGTGCCTGGCGGCGCTGGGTGCGGAGGCGCTGATCGCGGGCCCGGACGGGAGCCGCCGCGTGCCGGTCGCGAGCCTGGTGCGGGGCGCCATGGCCACCGTGCTGGAGGCACATGAGCTGCTCGCCGCCGTGCGCATCCCCAGATTTCCACGCCAGGCGCGCTTCGGCTTCCACAAGATCTGCCGCAAGACCGGCGAGTTCGCCGAGGCCATCGGCGTTGCCGTCCACGATCCCGCGCGCGGCTCGACGAGGCTCGCCGCCAGCACGCCGGCCGGCGCCCCCCTCGTCATCGATGCTCCCGACCTGCAGCCGGGCCGGGGCGCGCCGCCTGACACGGCCGAAATGCGCCGGCGCCTGTCCGCAGCCGGATTGGCGAGCGACGCCCATCGTCTGGCGCTCGGCGCCGTCGCCCTCGTCCGTGCCTTCCGGGAGATGACCGGCCCATGATGCGCATCGCCCTCACCGTCAACGGCCGGCCGGTCGAGGCCGAGGTGGAGCCGCGCACCCATCTTGCCGACTTCCTGCGCGAGCGGCTGCTGCTCACCGGCACCCACATCGGCTGCGAGCACGGCGTATGCGGCGCCTGCACCGTGGAGATCGACGGCGAGATCGCCCGCTCCTGCATCACTTACGCGGTCGCCTGCGACGGCGCCGTCATCCGCACCATCGAGGGCTTCGACGACGACGCCCTGATGGCCCGCCTGCGCCGGGCCTTCACGCAGGCCCACGCGCTGCAGTGCGGCTACTGCACGCCGGGCATGCTGATTGCTGCCCGCGATCTCGTGCGGCGCAAGGGCAGCCTGTCGCGCAAGGAGATCCGCCTCGAGATGAGCGGCAACCTGTGCCGCTGCACCGGCTATGCCGGCATCGTCGATGCCATCGAGGCTGTGACGGCCGCTTCTCCCCCGCTGCGCGAGCGGGGAGAAGGGAGGCCAGCAGCCCGCGGCTGGCTGGGCCCGGCGCCCGGACCGGTTGGCTCGACGGCAGCGGCCGCACCCGCCATGCCTGCGGCGCGCCCTGCCACGCCCATGCCCAGCCTCTCGGTTGCACGCCCGAAGCGGCCGCCGATCGCCGTCACCGTCGGCGGCATGGAGGAGCGGGACGGCGCCACGCACATCACCCAGAGCTTCGTGCTGCCGCATCCGCGCGAAAAGGTGTGGCAGCTCATGTCCGACGTGGAGGCGGTCGCACCCTGCATGCCGGGGCTGACCCTCGACGGCCCACCGCAGGACGGCCGGATAACCGGCCGGCTGGAGGCCAGGATCGGCCCGATCGCGGCGAGCTTCGCCGGTGAAGGCAGCATCCGGCAGATCGCAGCCGAGCACCGCCAGATCGTCGAGGGCCGCGGCAGCGACCGGCGCAGC
>DASRDL010000188.1:0-12044 GCA_035652635.1 Hyphomicrobiaceae bacterium
TGGCGCCGATCGCGAGCCAGCCGGTCCGCCATCCGCCCTCGCGCATGGCAAGATGGGCAATGAGCGGCATCGACATCAGCCCGGCCATCTGCGCCAGGTTGGCGATGGAGGTGACGAAGGCGCGCCGCGCCACGAACCAGCTGTTGAGCGCGCCGTAGATGCCGAGGTCGAAGGGTCCCGCGAAGTTCATGCGCGCGATGCAGAAGAAGACGTAGAAGGCGACGAGCGACTGGGTCAGCGACAGCGCCATGGTGGTGAGGCCGGTGGTGAGCACGGCCACGCACAGCACGAGCCTGGCGCCGCGGCGGTCGAGGACGGGGCCGAGCAGCGGCGAGGCCAGCGCCGCCATCACGCCGCCGAGCGACACCGCCCCCGACAGGGCTGCGCGCGACCAGCCGAACTCGCTCGTCATGGGCTCGACGAACACCGACAGGGTGGCGACTGCCGGCCCGCCGCGGGCAAATCCGGCCGTGCAGGCGCAGGCGAGAATGACCCAGCCGTAGTAGAACGGCAGGCGCGCGATCAGGGCCGTCGCCGGCCAAGGGCCACCGGCCGGGGTCATCGGGTGCTCATCTGGGCGGGCTGATCCAGGCTGCCGATGGACGATGTGATAGCAGGCGGTAGGCCGTGGGCAATAGGCGATCCCGCCACACGTTGCCTGCGGCCTACTGCCTATTGCCGGGCCCGAGCCAGACGCGGGGGTGAGCGAGGCTGAGCGCCAGGAGGCCGGCGAGCGCGGCAGCGACGGCGATAAAGGTCGTGCGGAAGCCGGCCAGGAATGCCTCCGCCGCACCGGCGCCCGCCGCCAGCGCAGCCGCCTCGAAATGCGTGAGGGCTGCCGACAGACCGGTCGCTCCCGCCACTACGCCGATGGTGCGCGTCACCATGGTGAGGCTGCCCGCCACCCCGCGGTCGGCGACGGGCAGCGTCGCCGTCACGAAGTCGGCGTACGCCACCTGGAACAGCCCGAGGCCGAAGCCCTGGGCCAGCAGCGATAGGGCGATGACGGCCATCGGCGCAGCCTCGGTCCAGGCCGCGACCGACCCGAGGCCGGCGATGGCGAGGACGATGCCGGCGAGCGCGAGGCGGCCCGTAGAGATGCGGCGTGCGAGCCGGCCGGTGGCCCACGAGCCCGCGACGGTGCCCAGGGCGCCGAGCGCCAGCATCGCGCCCCCCGCCGTGGCCTCCAGGCCGGCGGTGCGGACGAGGTAGTAGGGCACCAGGATCAGGATGGCGAAGGCGGCGAAGTGCACGGCGATGCTGGCGGCGTTCATGACGGCGAAGTCGACGTTGCGGAAGAGACCGAGCCGGATCAGCGGTTGCGGAGAGCTCGTCTCGTGCACCAGGAAGGCCGCAAGCAGGACCAGCGCGACGAGCCCGAGCCCGAGCGGCAGCAGCGGTCCGAGGCCGGCGGGGAGCACGGCCAGGCCCAGGAGCAGTGCCGACATCCACGATACGAGCAACGCCGCTCCGATGGCATCGAAGCCGCGCATCGAGCCCCGGCGCTCCACGCCGGGCAGCCGCCATGACAGAGCCAGCGCAAGGGCCACCACCGGCACGCGAAAGGCGAAGACGGCGCTCCAGCCCCAGCGCTCGACCAGGAGACCTCCCGCCAGGGGCCCGAGCGCAGACCCCACGGCCGTCGCGCCGGCATAGAAGGCGAGCGCGCGGGCGCGCTCGCCTTCGTCGAAGAGCGAGGTGGCGAGCGCCGGCCCGCAGCTGAGGGCCAGGGCGGTACCGATCCCCTGCAGCACGCGGCCCAGCAGCACCAGCGGGTAGGTCGGCGCGGCAGCGCAGGCGGCAAAGCCCAGAGCGCTCACCAGGAGCCCCAACTGGAAGATCGGGCGATAGCCCAGGAGGTCGCCGAGCCGGCCGAACACCAGCATCAGGCTCGAATAGGTGAGCACGTAGGCGATCACGATCCAGCGGATGTCCTCGAGCGCCAGAGCGAACGCCGCGGTGATGCTCGGCATGGCGATGTTGACCGCGGTGTCGAGCGGAGCGGCGATGGTGCCGAGCCCGATCACGAACAGTCCCGTCTGTGGCCTTGGGGGGCGCGGCATGGTTTCTCGGCGGCTCCGGCAGATTGGTAGGACGGCCAACTCTACATTGCCGCGCGCGGCGGTCACGATCCGCTCGCGTCGTCGTGGTTTGGCAACGGCGGGCGCAACGGCTACAAGGCAGCCTCCTGCACGGGCATCGACGCGCGAGACGAGCCAACGATGTATACGCCGGCGCACTTCAAGATCGAGGACGAAGCCGAGGCGCATGCCTACATGCGCGCCCACCCCTTCGCCATACTCGTCACGCACGGTGAGGGCGGCATGATCGCCACCCATCTGCCTACCGTGCTCAAGACCGACGCCGCCAGCCCGCGCGGGCGCATCGAATGCCACCTGGCGCGCCCCAACCCGCAATGGCGCAGCTTCGCCCCCGAGCAGGAGGTGCTCGCCATCTTCCAGGGCCCGCACGCCTACATCCGGCCCGGCTGGTATCCCTCCAAGGCCGAGCACGGCAAGGCGGTACCCACCTGGAACTACGTGGCCGTTCACGCCTACGGCCGGCTCGAGGTGATGCAGGACCAGGCCTGGCTGCTGCAGCACGTCTCCGAGCTCAGCAATCAGCAGGAGGGTGGCTATGCCGCACCCTGGTCGACTGAGGACGCGCCCGAGAGCTACCTGGCGGTCATGGCGCGCGGCATCGTCGGGCTCAGGCTCACCATCACGCGCCTCGAAGCCAAGGCCAAGATGAGCCAGAACCGCGAGCAGCGCGATCGCGCCGGCGTGGTGGAGGGGCTCGTCGCACGTGGCGAGGTCAACGACAGGGAAACGGCGGAGATCGTCGGCAGGCTCACGCGCTGACGGTTGCGTGCGGCCCATCCCGAATTGCCGCGAGTTTGCGGGGCAAGTGCGGACATTTTTGCACGCAATTGCCTGCAATCCTCGGGTTGGCATTTTACGCGACCTTCATCTGCGGTTGCTAGGTCCGCGAAAACGCATTGACATGCAGGGGAGGGGTGGCAAATGGCCATCACCTACAAGGATAGCCGCTCCGCGCGACCGAAGCGCTCGGTGATGGCGCCATTGCTGGTCGCAATTCTTGCGGTCGCCGGCTTGCTGTGGCTGGGCCCGCAGGTGACCGACAAGCTGGAAGGCGTGGTGTCCACCGTGCTGCGTCTGCCGATCAACTGACGCGGCCTCGCCTTACGACGGAGTACGATAGTAGACGTCGACCAGCTTCCAGCCCAGGCCCTGCAGCGCGAAGACGCTGATGATGCGCCTGGCGGGCTCCTTGCGGTCGGCCACCTCGATGCGGAAGCGCGTCGGCGCCTCGAAGAAGGCCCAGCGCAGGCGCCGCGGCGACATCGGGTCGGCGGCGGCCGCATCCGCTTCATCCTCGCCGCGTGCGGAGGCGCCTTCCTTCATCTCGCTCTCGCCCAGTCGCCCCGAGAGGATGCGGGCCAGCGATCGCGGTGTCACCGCCACATCGACGACCCGGTTGGCGACGAAAGGGCCGAGCGTGCGCTGGAAGGCCTTGCCGATGTACCCGGTCTGCGGCCTGCGGCTGCGCTCCTCGAGGTTGGCGGCAATGGTCTGCTTGAGGCTGGCGCGCAAGGTCGGCCAGTCGACCCCGCGCTCGATGGCGGCAAGGTCCCGTGCCTTGATCGCCGATCGCAGCTGCCAGGCCGACCACACGGGCCAGGCGGCGTAGGCGGCTGCCAGCGCCAGGGCGACCACGATGGAAATCAGGAGCTTGCGCATCTGCGCGACCGGCGGCTCGCTCGGCTCAGAAGTCGCCCCCGGCCACGCTGAGGCCGGTGAGCTTCCATTCGAAGCCCTCGCGCTCGAGCGTGCCGATGTAGCGCCGTCCGGGGTGGTGCTGGTCCTCCGCCTCGATCTCGAACCGGGTCGGCGAGTAGAAGACTGCGCGGCGCAGCCGCACCCAGAAGCTCGCGAACTGGTCGATGCGCGTCCCGGCGAGCCAGGTGCCGGCCAGCACCGTCCGCGGCTCGGCGAGGTCGAGGGCCGGTTGGGCCGTGCCGCGGTAGATGCGGCGGTACCCGAGCAGCACCGGCAGGTTCTCGGGTGTCACGTAGCGGTCGATGATGGTGTCGGTCATGCTGGGTGCCACCGCCGCCTTGATGCGCTGCCACAGCGTCGGCTTGGGCGCCTGCGGGTCCTGCATCAGTCGGGCGATCGTCTGTGGCGTGATCGACGACTTGATCGAAGCACGCAGCGCCGGCCAGTCGACCTTGCGGTTGAGCGTGGCGGTGTCGCCGGCGATGAACGCCTGGCGGATCTCCAGCGCCGCATACACCGGCCAGACCATGTAGCCAAGCGCCAATGGCGCAAGAAGAATGAGGACTCTGGCAAGCCCGCGCATGCGACCGCCCTCGACCGCGACGCCTGCAATCTCGCCCGATGAATATGGCGAACGCGCGGCCCATGCTTTGGCTGCCCGGATCGGTCGCAGCAACGCCGGGCTCAGTCCGCTCCCAGCGCCTTCAGGCGCTCGCGTGCAATTCTGTGCGCCCACTCCCCGTTGTTGTACTTGGCCGGCGTGGCGAGGGCGGCGCGGAAGTCCTCGATCGCCTTGTCCCGGGCGCCCATGAGCTCGTGCGTCGTGCCGCGGCTGGTGTAGGCGGCGGTGTAGGTTTTGTCCTGCTCGAGCGTGCCCGTGAAGTCGCGCACGGCCTCCTCGAAGCGATTCATCTCGCGGTAGACGAGGCCGCGGTTGTAGCGGGCGTGGATGAAGTCCGGCCGCACGCGGATCAGCTCGTCGAAGTCCTGCAGTGCCGCCTCGTAGCGCTTCAGCGCACGGTAGACATTGCCGCGGTTGTTGCGGGCGTTGGCGTGGGCGGGCGTCTGACGCAGCGCCAGGTCGTAGGCAGAGAGCGCGTCCTCGTAGCGGCGCAGGCTCTGCAGTGCCGTGCCGCGGCCGTACTGCAGGTCGGCATCCTCGGGCTTGAGCTCCACCGCCTTGACGTAGTCGGCGAGCGCGGCCTCGTACTGGTTGAGCCTGGCGTAAGCGCGTGCGCGCTTCTGCAGCGCCGTCACGTCTTTGGGGTTGGCGCCGAGCGCCTTGGTCGCTTCGGCAACTTCGCGCTCGGCCAAGATATCCTGCTTGGCGACCGCCGGCGGCGCCTGCTTGGCCGTCGACGGGGCGTCCTGCTTCGGCGGCACCGGCTGCCGCAGCGCCGCGTGCTCCTCCTTGGCCGGCGCCGGCGTTTCCCTGGCAGGCTGAGGTGCCTGCCTGACAGGTGCCTGGCTCTCCTTGGCGGGGGCAGGCGGCGTCTCCTTGCTGAGCACGGGCGGGGCCTGCCTGGCAGGAGGTTGCGCCTCCCTTTCGGAAGGGGGCAGCGGCGGCTCCCTGGCAGGTGCCGGCGCGTCCTTCCCGGCGGGGGGCGGCGGCTCCTTCTTGGCGGCCGCCGATCGACTCGGCTTGGGAGCGGGCCTCGTCTCCTGCCTGGCGGTCGGGGGCTGCGACGGCGCCGGCGGCGCATTGGCAGCGATGGTGGCATCCGGGCGCCGGGGCGCGGCGGGCCGCGGGCAGGCCTCCCGCAGGGCCCGCCAGTCCTCATCCGACAGCGCCGGCGTCGAGGGATAGGCCGGCTGGGCGCGCACAATGGCGATGCGCTCCTGGGTCAGCGGGTGCGTGCTGACGACCTCCAGCTCCGGCAGGTCCTTGCTGGCAACCCTGGCTTCCAGACGCTCGAAGAAGTCGCCGAAGCCTTTGTGCGAGATGCCGGCCGCCTTGAGGATGCGCAAGGCGTGCGCATCGGCCTCGCGCTCGGCAAGGCGCGAGTAGCGCAGCTGCGTGAGGATCAGCCCGACATTGGTGATCGTCCCCGAGGAGCCGGCGAAGGCGAGCTGGGCGGCGGCGGCCAGCCCCATGGCGCGGATGATGCCGACCTCGGGGTGCATCTCGATGGTGTGCCCCAGCTCGTGTGCCAGCACGCCGGCGACCTCGTCGGCCGAGCCGGCCTGCTGCACGAGCCCGCGCGTCAAGATGATGTGGCCACCCGGCGCCGCGAAGGCGTTGACGAGACCCCAGTCGAACAGCGTGATGTTGACCCTCATCGGCTGGGCCGAGGCCGCAGTCGTGAGACGGGCGGCGAGGCGCTGCAGCGCGGCGTTGCCGGCCGGCGTCTCGCACACCTTGCGGTCCTTCGCCAGCGAGGCGATCACGGCCCCGCCCAGCACCTCGCGCGACTGCTGCGGCATGAGGCGCGCCAGCGCCTGCGCGGGGTGCAAATCGAGAGCCCAGACGCTGCCGACCAGCGCCAGGACGGTGGCGAGCACCGCGAGGCCGGGCTTCAGCCCCTGCCAGCGCCGGCTGAGCGGCGACAGCCCCGGCGAGCGCGCCAGCAGCACGCTGGCGAACGAAGGGTCGGCGACGAACAGCGTCTGCGCGTGCTCCGGTTTCAGGGTGACGAGCACATCGGCCGCGTCCGAGCGCAGCGGCAAGCTGGTGTGCAGGTCTTCGTAGGGCCATACCCGCGTCCGCGTTTCGCCCTCCACGCGCAGCTCCAGGCCGCCGCCGGCGAGGCGCACCTGGACCGGCCTCGCCTCCGCCGACTGGCCGTCGCTGAACGCGCCCGGAAAGCGCGCCCCGTCAGAAGGCATCGACATTGAAGGCCTCCGCTAGCCCTTCGCCGCGCGTCAGCAGGGCATCGGGGTTCTGCCGGATCTCGTTCCAGGCGATGGCGCCCTCGCAAGAGAGCCGGTCGACGATGTAGCGCATGGAGCGCGCCTCGGTCACTGCCGACAGAAGGCCGAGTGAGAAGATGCGGATGAAGTAGTTGCTCGCGGTTAGCCACATGAGGCTCGGCGCCGTGGCGTTGAGCGAGAATGCGGCGCCCTGCAGCTTGGTCTGCGCGGCGAAGTAGTTGAGCACGCCGGCGTTGTACCAGGCGTAGAGCATGGCGAAGGCGAGGAGCGCGCCGAGCCCGATGGCGACCATGGCGGCAATGCCCCCGGCGCCGACCGCCGCCAGGCCTGGGGCACTGCCTCCTGCGGGCCAGGCGAAACTGACGGCGAACATGGCGCCGATAGCAGCGAGGGTGCCGACGGCGAGCAGGGCGGTGCCGAGCCACAGCAGCCAGAAGCGCCTGTAGAGCGGGCCCGAGGTGCCGGTGAACGTGAAGGGCTTGTCGCCGAAGCGGGTGTCGGCCAGCAGCGCCCGATGCAGCCTGACGGTGCGCCAGGGCAGGATCCAGCCGAGCGTCAGCGGCACCAGCGCCATGGTCCACAGGTAGGTCCAGGCAAATCCCGTCGAGCCGCCGGAGAGGCCGCCGCGGATGCCGCGCCAGCGCGTGCGCGAGAGGCGGTAGCGGCGGGCGCGGTGGACGCCGATGCCCGAGAGCAGCAAGAGCACGCCCCAGAACGCCAAATTGGCGACGGCATGGGTGGCCGGGCCCAGGAAGACGGCAGCGACGAAGCTCGCCAGGCCCAGCGGCAACAGAACCAGGAAGAAGACGATCAGGAAGCCGCGGAAGAGCTCGCCGCCGGTGCCCCGGTACTCGAGCGGCTCGCCGTTGATACGCACCGCCGACCAGATCCGCTGGCGCACCTCGGTCTTGCCCCAGAAGTGGTAGACGCCGAGGGTGAGGATGCGCAGCACTCCGTTGAGCAGGCTCAGGCCGGCGAAACCGCCAGGCGGGTGCACCCAGCTGATGTGCGGCACCGTCGCCGGCGGTTGAGCGGCAGTGTCGACCAGTGACATGGGCTAGCCTCGGGAGCCATGCGGGGAGCGACAATTTAGCACGTTAGCCGGCGCCGCCTGGAAAAGCGACGCGCCCGGCGCAGCCCCCGACCCTAATCTTCGCACAGCCCAAGCCACTGTTCCCCAAGGAACACCACGCGGCGCGCGGCCGGCGTTTCCGGGCTTCATCGAACTGTCTTGTCGACTGTTGTGATATGGCAACAAAATGGCCCAAGCATGCCACTGTTGGGCCACAAACCCCCGACACTCTGGTTGCGGATCGCATTCACCCTGGGGATGCGTGCGCGCTTGCGCGACACACGCGGCTCTCCACAAACTGGCCTTTTGCAACGGGCCGGTCCGAGAATTTGTTGCCGGCCGAGTCGATCGGTCGAGCGAGTCGGCGGCGCACTGAGCAGAGGGCGGCTTCGCCCCGCGAGGAGACGAGCATCATGGACGCACGGGCGTTCGACAAATCCAAGCTTCCGAGCCGTCACGTCACGGAAGGCCCGTCACGCGCGCCGCATCGCTCCTACTACTACGCCATGGGTCTCACCGAGGAGGAGATCCACCGCCCGTTCGTCGGTGTGGTGTCGTGCTGGAACGAGGCCGCGCCGTGCAACATCGCGCTCATGCGTCAGGCGCAGTCGGCCAAGAAGGGCGTGAAGGAAGCCGGCGGCACGCCGCGCGAATTCTGCACCATCACTGTCACCGACGGCATCGCCATGGGTCACCAGGGCATGAAGTCGTCGCTGGTGTCCCGCGAAGTGATCGCCGATTCGATCGAGCTCACCATGCGCGGGCACTGCTACGACGCCATGGTGGGGCTCGCCGGCTGCGACAAGTCGCTGCCCGGCGTGATGATGGCGATGCTGCGCCTCAATGTGCCGTCCGTGTTCATGTACGGCGGCTCGATTCTGCCCGGCAAGTTCCACGGCAAGGACGTCACGGTCGTCGACGTGTTCGAGGGCGTGGGCCAGCACTCGGCCGGCAAGATGTCGGACGGCGATCTGCACGAGCTCGAGTGCGTCGCCTGTCCCGGCGCCGGCGCCTGCGGCGGCCAGTTCACGGCCAACACCATGGCGATGGTGTCGGAGGCGATCGGCTTGGCGCTGCCCGCCTCCGCGGGCGCACCCGCCCCCTACGAGAGCCGGGACGAGTACGCCGTGGCGAGCGGCAAGGCGGTGATGCGGCTGATCGCCGACGGCATCCGCCCGCGCGACATCTGCACGCGGAAGGCGTTCGAGAACGCTGCCACCATCGTCGCCGCCACCGGCGGATCGACCAACGGCGGACTGCACCTTCCCGCCATGGCGCACGAGTGCGGCATCGACTTCGATCTGATGGACGTGTGCGCCATCTTCAAGCGCACCCCCTACATCGCCGACCTGAAGCCGGGCGGCAAGTACGTGGCCAAGGACGTCTACGATATCGGCGGGGTGCCGCAGATCATGCGCGCCCTGCTCGACGGCGGCTATCTGCACGAGGACTGCCTGACGGTCACCGGCAAGACCGTGAAGCAGAATCTCGAAAATGTGAAATTTAATGCGGATCAAAAGGTTGTCTACCCCGTTTCAAAGCCCATATCACCGACGGGTGGTGTGGTGGGGCTGCAGGGCTCGCTGGCTCCGGATGGGGCCATCGTGAAGGTTGCTGGCATGTCCCGGCTGCAGTTTCGCGGACCTGCGCGCGTGTTCGATTGCGAGGAGGACTGCTTCGAGGCGGTCGAGCGGCGCGCCTACAAGGACGGCGACGTTCTCGTCATCCGCTACGAGGGCCCGAAGGGCGGCCCCGGCATGCGCGAGATGCTGTCCACCACCGCTGCGCTCTACGGCCAGGGCGCCGGCGAGAAGGTGGCGCTCATCACCGACGGCAGGTTCTCGGGTGGCACGCGCGGCTTCTGCATCGGCCACGTCGGACCGGAGGCAGCGGTCGGCGGGCCGATCGCCCTCATCCGCGACGGCGACATGATCGTCATCGATGCCGAGAAGGGCACACTCGACGTGGAATTGAGCGCCGAGGAGATGGAAAAGCGGCGCAAGGCATGGAAGCCGCCGGCGAATCCCTATCAAAGCGGCGTGTTGAGAAAGTATGCGGACCAGGTGGGACCGGCGCGCAAGGGCGCGGTGACCCACGCAGGCGGGAGAGCTGAAGTTGTCTGCTATGCGGATATTTAGCGCAGGCCTGGTGGCGGCGCTGATCGCCTGCAGCGGAGCGGCCGCTGCGGCGAGCGGCGGCGTCAAGTACGCCTCGCCGCAGGCTGCCTTCGAGCAGGGGCTCGGCGCCTACAAGTCGGGCTACTACGAGATCGCCATCCCCGCACTCGAGGAGGCGGCCACCAAGGGGCCGGAGCTCAACCGCTTCTTCGCCGAGTTCTATCTGGCGCGCATCTATTCCGACAACTCCGGCGCGCTCACCGACCACGCCAAGGCCTACCTGCTGTTCCAGAAGCTGGCCGAGGACAACGTCGACGCCGATCCCGACGATGGCCGGCGCGCCCCGTTCGTGGCCAAGGCGCTGACCGCGCTCGCCGGCTACCTGCAGCGCGGCGTGGCCGAGATCGGTGTGCGGCCCGACCCTGCGCGCGCCATCGAGTACCTTCAGTACGCCGCCACCTTCTTCGGCGACAAGGATGCGCAGTTCGAGCTCGCCAAGCACTACCTGTCCGGCAGCGGCTCGGGCGAGGACATCAAGCGCGGCAAGCACTACCTCTCCGTATTGTCGGAGGAGGGCCATCCCGGCGCGCAGGCGCTGCTGGCCGACCTCTTCTGGCGCGGCAAGTACGTGCCCAAGGACGAGAAGCAGGCGCTGGCGCTGATCACCGTGGCGGTCGAGAACGCGCCCCCGCACGAGCGCATCTGGATCGAGGACATCTATCACAACATCTTCTGCGGCACCTCGCAGGGCACGCGCAAGCAGGCCGACGGCTTCGTCGCGAGGTGGCGCAAGATCTTCTCGCGGCCCGCCTCCAGCGCCGACCGTTCGGGTCCGGCGGCGCGTGACCTGCAGCCCGAGCGCACCTGCGGCAACGGCGAGCTGGTCGACATCAACCGCGCGGCGGCCCCCGCCTCGGCCGGTCCCGCACTCGCGGCTCCCGCCGCGGCGGCACGCCCCGAGGCGACGATGCAGGGCAGCACCGTCGGCTTCGGCCTGCGCGACACCGGCGTCGTCGAGCGCGCGCGCTGAACGTAAGGCGTACAAGGCGCAGCCGCAGTGCACCGCACCCCTACACGATCGGCGCAATTCGGCTTCGCCTCTTGCGCCCTACGCGCTACGTCTCTTTCTACGCTCAGCGGTGCACTGCGGCTTCGCCTCGTGCACCCTACGCGCTACGCGAGCTTGCCCAGCACCGAGACGTCGCTGCCGTCCCGATAGGCCGGGTCGGTCCAGCCGTTCTCGTCGTAGTCGGCCATGCAGCGCTCCACCAGCGCCTCCATCTCCGCGAGCGAGCCGTTGCCCTGCGCCACCTGCAGCGGGAACAGGCGCACCAGCTCGTGGCTGCCGGCATAGTTCATCTCGTAGAGCTCGTGACGGGCGCCGAACTCGCTGCCGACCGCATCCCACAGCAGCTTCATGAGCTTGATGCGCTCCTTGTAGTCGATGCCGCCCGAGCCGCGTACGTAGCGGGCGAGGTACTTGTCGATCTCGGGGTTCTTGAAGTCGCGTGCGTGGCTCGGAAGGTAGATGAGGCCCGAGGCGATCACCTTCTCGACGATGGAGCGCACCGCCGGATAGGCCTCGGTGGCGAACAGGCGGTAGGCGGTGGAGGCCTTCAGGCTCGGCAGCAGCGCGCCGTCGACCCAGGGGTCCGGGTTGTGCGCCATGGCATCGCTGAGCGCCCAGAACAGGTTGCGCCAGCCGATCACCTCGCCGATCTGCGTCTGCACGCCGCGGAAGCTCTCCACACCCGTGGCGCGCGCCGCCTTCATGAGCAGGCCGGCGATGAAATCGAGCTTCACGGCGAGCCGGGTGCAGGCCTGCATGGTGAAGCCGTTGACGAAGCCGGAGCGGGGATAGAACTGCTTCAGCCGCTCCACGTCGCGGTGAATGAACACGTTCTCCCAGGGGATGAAGACGTTGTCGAGGATGAAGATGGCGTCGTTCTCGTCGAAACGGGAGGTGAGCGGATAATCCCACGGCGAGCCGGTGGCGGCGGCGGCCAGCTCGTAGGACGGGCGGCAGACCAGCTTGATGCCGGGCGAGTCCATGGGCGCCATGAACATCACCACCATGCTGGGGTCGTTGATGTCCTGGCCCATGTTCTGGCCGAGGAAGTTGTAGTGCGTCAGCGCCGAGTTGGTCGCCACCACCTTGGCGCCCGACACGTAGATGCCGGCATC
>DASRDL010000189.1:0-3203 GCA_035652635.1 Hyphomicrobiaceae bacterium
ATCGGCCTCAAGGCGGCGACGGTGGTGATCGACAACGGCACGCGCAAGAGCATCTGGCACGTGCCTGAGCTCGACATCGACCTCGATCACCGCCGCAGCCGCAGCTCGATCGCCGGACGTGTCACGATCGACTCGCTCGCCGGCCCCTGGACCATCAACTTCCGCACCTACGAGCACGAGAATGCCAAGGCCCTGCAACTCGCCCTGTCGGTGCAGGGGCTCGTCCCGCGCGGCCTTGCCCGCACGCTGCCGCAGCTCGCGGGCCTGGAAAGCTTCGACGTGCCGGTCTGGGGCGATGCCAAGCTCGTGCTGTCGAGCAGCGGCGAGATCCTGAGCGGCGAGATCGGGGTCGACGCCGCACCCGGCCGGGTGCTGCTGCCGTGGCTTGCCGCCACGCCGCTGAAAATCGACGGCGGACATTTGGCGCTCTCCTACAGCAGCATCGCACGCCGGTTCGAGATCGGGCCGTCCGTGGTGGTTTGGGGCGACAGCCGCGTGCAGTTCACGGGTGCGGTCGCGCAGGCGCTGGAGGCCGGTGGGCCGGCCTGGTCGTTCGAGATCAAGTCGGCCGGCGGCTGGATCGCCGCCGAGCCGCCGCACCTTCCGAAGCTCACCATCGACGACTGGTCGGCGCGCGGCTCCTTCGCACCCGAGCGCGGCCGGATCGAGCTTAGCCATCTCTCCTTGCGCGCCGGCGGCACCGAGGTCACCGCCGAGGGCGACGTCTCCGACATGGCCGGCGCCATGCGTGCGCGCCTCGATGGCCGGATCGGGCCGATGTCGATCACCACCTTCGAGACGCTCTGGCCGTCGCTGCTGGCGCCGCACGCCCGTGAGTGGGTCGTGAGCCATCTGCGGCGCGGCACCATCCAGGGCGGCTCCTTCCGGCTCGCGTCGGGCACCGGTGCCGGCAAATCGGGATGGGACGTGGTCGGCGCCCCGGAGGGAGGCTCGCTGACGCTCGAAGGGGCAGACCTCGCGCTGTCGCTGTTGCCCGGCTGGCCCGAGCTCGAGGCGCCGCGCGCGCTCCTGCGGCTCGACCGCAAGGAGCTCGAGGTGACGGTCCCCGACGGCGCCTTCGCGCGCCCCGACGGCCGCCGCATCGCGCTGAAGGGCGCCTTCACGGTCGACATGACCGAGCCGCTGCCGCGCACCGGGCGCACCGCCTTCCGCCTGCAAGGGCCTCTTTCCCTGGCGCTCGAGATGCTCGATGCCGAGCCGCTGCGGCTCATGGAGAAGCGCGGGCTGCCCGTGGCCGGTGCGGACGGCAAGGTCGAGGGCCAGCTCACCGTCTCCCTACCGCTCGGCCAGCCGCTCGGGCCCGGCGACGTGGTGGTGGAAGGCAAGGCGCGGGTCAGCGACGCCCGCCTCGGACAGGCCCTCGACGCCTACGAGGTGTCGGGCGTGAAGCTCGCCATCGACATGGCCCCCACGGCTGCCGAGGCGCGCGGCGAGATGCTCATCAACGGCATCCCCGCCAAGGCGAGCTGGCAGCACGTTTATGCCGCTCCCCCAGACAAGCAGCCGCCCCTGCGTATCAGCGCCAACCTCGATCCCAACCAGCGCCGCCAGCTCGGGATCGATGTCAACGATCTGCTGCAGGGCGACGTCGGCGTCGAGGTGACGATTTCGGGCGACGGGCAGGGCGAGCGCCGCGTGCACCTGCGGGCCGATCTCGTCAACGCCGATGTGACGCTCGAGAGCGTCGCCTGGCGCAAGCCCAGGGGCCGCTCGAGCCTGTTCGAGGCCGACATCGTCAGGAACGGGCCCAACTATCCGACCGAGCTCAGCAACGTCAGGCTGGTCGGTGACGACGTCGCCATCGAGGGCTGGATCGGCATCGGCGCCGACAACAAGCTCAAGGAGTTCCGTTTCCCGAATTTCTCGCTCAACGTCGTCACCAGCCTCGAGGCGCACGGCAAGGTGCGCCCCGACGGGGTGTGGGACGTGACCGCCAAGGGACCCACCTACGACGGCCGCAGCCTCTTCCGTTCCTTTTTCGACGTTGCCCATCTCGGCCCGCCCGTGCCCAGCACCAAGGTGCGCGCCGGCGTCGACCTGAAGGCCGAGATCGAGACCGTGCTCGGCTACTCCGACACGACCCTGCGCAAAGTGCGCATGCGCATGCAGAAGCAGGGGGACAAGATCACCTGGCTCGACGTGCGCGGCGTGCTGGAAGGCGGCAAGCCGTTCGCCGCCGAGGTGCGCAGCGAGCCCGGCCAGTCGCGCCGGCTGCGCGCCGAGGCGCTCGACGCCGGCCTCATCTTCAAGCTCGTCGGCTTCTATCCCAACGCGGTCGGCGGCATCATGAACCTCGAGGTCGATCTGGACGGCCGCGGCCCCGCGGAGCGCACGGGCACCCTGTGGGCACGCGACTTCCTCGTGCTCGGCGACCCGATCGTCAGCGAGGTGCTGCAGAACGCCGACGGCACGCCGGCGGGCGGGCGCCGCACCGTGCAGCGCGAGCAGTTCGAGTTCGAGATCATGCGCGTGCCCTTCTCGGTCGGCCACGGCCAGTTCGTCATGCACGATGCGGTCATCAACGGCGAGTTGGTCAGCGCCTCCCTGCGCGGCAAGGTCGACTTCCAGGCGCAGGTGTTGGACGTCGGCGGCACCTATGTGCCGATGTCGAGCCTGATGCGGGTGCCGGCGGCCGTGCCGCTGCTGGGCCCGGTGCTCGCCGGTCCGCGCGGGGAAGGCATCTTCGGCATCACCTTCGCCATCCAGGGCCCGATGGCGCGTCCCCAGGTGATGGTAAATCCGCTGTCGATCATCACGCCCGGCATCTTCCGCGAGATTTTCCAGATGACGCCCGACGACCCGCGCGTGGTGCCGCGCGAGCGGCCGGGTGCGAAGGGCGACGGCGTGCGCCCCCCGGTGCCTTCTGCCAAGCTGCCGGGGGCGGGCCTCGCTTCACCCAATGTTGCCCCGGAAGGCGGCGGCTGGTCGCTGGAGTCGCCGTCGCGCAAGAGGTGACGCCAATCCACGCCTCAGCCGCACCCCGTGGAGCCTGGCCGGTCGAACCTCGCCTTGAGTGCCTCGAACTCGCGCTGCAGGGCGGCGAGGTCGCCGTCGTCGCCGTTCTCCACATTGATCAGCTCGTTGCGCGCGGACTCGATGCTGCGGATCAGCTCGTCGAGCTTCAATTGCGTGGCCTGCGCCTCGCGGCTCTGCGTGTTCTGGATGAGGAACACCATCAGGAA
>DASRDL010000190.1:0-4701 GCA_035652635.1 Hyphomicrobiaceae bacterium
GCCGGAGTACCTGGAGCTCAATCCGACGGGTCGCACGCCGACGCTGGTCGATGACGGCTTTGCGCTGTGGGAATCGAGCGCGATCATGCGCTACCTCGCCGACAAGCGCGAGACGCCGCTGTTTCCGAAGGACGCCAGGACACGGGCCGACATCTCGCGCTGGGATAGCTGGCACGGGCAGCACTGGAGCCGGGGCGCCGTGCCCTTCCTGTTCGAAAACCTCGTCAAGAAGGTGATGGGGACCGGCGAGCCCGACGAAAAGGTGCTGGCACAGGCGGCCCAGACATTCCATCAGGAGGCCGCCGTGCTCGATCGCCACCTCGGACGCCACGAGTGGCTGGTGGACGATGCCATGACGCTCGCCGACTTCATCGTGGTGGCGCCGCTCGCCTATGCCGAGCAGGCCAGGATCCCGCTCGAGAGCTATTCGAACATCGCGCGCTGGCTCGCGCGGCTGATGGCACTGCCGGCGTGGCGGGAGACCACGCCGGTGTCGCGGGCCGCGGCATGAGGCCGCGGCGGGCCTGCCGGCTGAAGGCGGCGCGAGCGGGTCTGCTCGCACTGGGGCTGCTGCTGGAGCAGCCTGCAACCGCGCAGACCGTCGGCAGCCCTGGCGGCAGCTTCGAGCTCGTCGACCACAACGGGCGACGCTTCGCCAGCGCATCGCTCAGCGGCAGGCCCTACGCGATCTTCTTTGGCTTCACGCACTGCCCGGACGTGTGCCCGACCACTCTGCTCCAGATGAGCAATCTGCTGCGCCGTCTCGGCGCCGACGCGGACCGCTTGAAGGTCCTGTTCGTGACCGTCGATCCCCAGCGCGACTCGCCGGAGAGGCTGCGGGCCTACCTGTCGTCGTTCGATGCGCGCATCCTCGGCCTCACAGGCAGCACGGAGGAGATCGCCGCCGCGGCGAAGGGCTGGAACGCGTTCTACAACAAGGTGCCGGAGAGCGACGGCAGCTACACCGTCGCCCATTCGGCCTACGTCTACCTGATGGATGCCGGCAACCGTTTGGCCGGCACGCTGGGATTCCAGGAGAGCGAGGAGGAGCAGCTCGCCAAGCTCAGGCGCCTCGTCGGGGGCGTGCAATAGCGCGCCATCGCGGGCGGCGAAGGAATCGCGTGCATCGTGCGTATCAGCGGCGATGGCTGCTTACGGCCATCGTCAGACCTGGAGATCGAACGATGCATATTCTGCGTTCCCTGGCGTCCATCACCGGCGCCGGCACTGCGGCGGCAATCGCGCTTTCGGCGGCTCCCTCGGCCGCCGGCGCCGCCGACATCAGCGTGGACGTCTACCGCCCGGTCTACGTGGCCCCGACTCCACGCGTCTACGTGGCGCCCGCGCGCGTGGTGACGGTCGGCCCCAACTGTGTCACGCGCACCACGCGCGTGTGGGTCGGCGATCACTACGCCCGTCGCACCGTGCGGCGCTGCTTCTGACGAAGCCCCGCGCAGCAGAGCCGGCGCTCACGCCGGGGACCGGCTCGCCCGCCGTTTTCCACTCTGCACGCCTCGTTCGGGTTCCGTCGCAATGCTGCAGCTCCTGACGCCGATCGCTGCGCTGCTCGCGGGGGGCCTGCTCACGGTCCTCCTGCTGGTGCTCGCGGAGCTGCGGCCCGATGCGCCGCCCCAGGAGGAAACATCAGCCGAGCAACCAGGAAAGGTGCGCTGACATGATGCATCGCATGCTGCTCGCGGCTCTGGTCGCCTGCCTGCCCGCCGTCGGCCCTGCCTATGCGCAAGACCGGCGGGCGGCCCGCAAGGCCTGCATGCCCGACTTGCGGAAGCACTGCTCGGGCGTGGCGCCGGGCGGAGGCCGCATCGTCAAATGCCTCAACGACAACCTCGACAAGCTGGCGCCGGACTGCAAGGCAGCGGTGATGGCCAATGCTGCTGCCAAGGGCAAGGCCGCGCCGCCTGCCGAGCCTGCGGCAGGCGCCAACCCCTGAGCGCGCCCGACCCGCTACTTGGGGCGCTCGACCATCAGGGCATCGATGGTGGGCGCATTGAGGCAGTAGCTGTGCATTCCGGTCTCGACATCGCCGCGTGCCATGTCGCGCGCACACTGCCGCCAGGCTTTGCAGGTCGCGCACACCCGTTCCATGTCGCGATAGGTGGCGGTCAGGGCTACCTTGAGATAGCTGGGGTCGAGCCCCAGCTTCTCGAGCCTCTGCGGCATGAGCTCGGAGGGGCCGGGGTGACTACAGCCGGTCGAGAGCAGGCCCTGTGCGCTCAAACCCACGTCCTGAGCGATCTGCCTGATCTCGCCTGCGGTGGCGCCGTGCAGCTCCGCCAGCGAGCGGCGATTCTCCAGCGCGCGGCGTATGCGCCGCCTCAGCGGCGACAGGACCGAATTGCCACTCATGGTCGTCCTCCTCTGTCAGCGGGCGCCGGCGGCAGGCTCGCGCCCTCCGCTCTCGCCGGAACGGGAAATGGCCTCTCGTCGGGGTCGAAGCGGATCGCCGTCGGCGCGGCCTGCCGGCAGCGGCCGAAGAACGCGGCATTGGGGCAGAACTCGGACGGGTCGGCCGGGCTCGTCCAGCCCTCGAGCCAGGCGCGGCACTCGCGCTCGTTGCGGCAAGCGAGGCAACGGGTGCGCGCCTCGTAGAGACCCATGCCGCCGTCGAGGCGGGCCAGCGCCGCTTCGTCGACGCCGAGGCGCTGCAGCATGCGGTCCATCAGCTCGGCCTGGGCCAATATGCGGCGCAGCATCGGACGGCTGAAGAGAAGGTCGCTCATGGCGAGACCTCGCTCGTGACCTCGTCGGCACGCTCCCACAGTCTCGCCGATGCGGCAGCCGCGCCTTTGATCTCGATCAAATGCAACTGCGACCGATCGCGCCGAAAGTAGGGGCCCCAATTGGATTGCGACAGGTCCCAGCCGTGGCCAGACGAGACGCCTGCAGCGATTGCGCCATCAGGACGAGAGCCCTCTGCAGCACCCTGTCGGTGGAGCAGCTGGCGCGACTGCGGCGCCTCTCCTACCGCAAACGCTACCCGCCCGGACGGTTGATCACCGGCGTCGACCCAGCCGAGACCTGGTGCGCCCAGGTCTTGAGCGGCGTGGTCAAGCTGACGAAGGCCCTGCCCGACGGGCGCCAGCAGATCGTCGGTCTGCTGTTCCCCTCCGACTTCCTGGGCCGGCCGTTCGGCTCGGCCAGCCCCTATGCGGCGGAGGCGGCGACCGAGGTCGAGCTGTGCTGCCACAACCGCCACCAGTTCGAGGAGCTGATGCACGAGCAGCCGGGCCTCAAGCAGCTGTTCCTGGAGCGGACGCTCGACGAGGTCGATGCGGCGCGCGAATGGATGCTGCTGCTCGGCCGCAAGAGCGCGGGGGAGAAGGTGGCGGCCCTGATCCTGCACATCGCCCGCCGGCTCGCAGGTTCCGGCTGCGCCGCGGGCCCCGGACCCGGGCCCATGCGCTTCGACCTGCCGCTGTCGCGCACCGAGATGGCGGACTACCTGGGCCTGCGCATCGAGACGGTGAGCCGCCAGCTCAAGCACCTGCGCACGACCGGCGTGATCGGCCCCGGCGTGGGCCGCACCATCACGCTGGAGAACGTGGCGGCGCTGGAGCGAATGACCGAGGGCGGCGCGCCCTGATGGTGTCGGCCCGCAACGCGAGGTAGAGCGGCGGGCGAGCGCGGGTGTCTCCGCGCGGGCGCCACATTGCGGTGCTACCTCGTCTTCCTCCTGTGGATGTGCGCGCGCGCCGGAGGAGAAGATGCCGAAGCTCACGCTCTATCATGCCGCCCCCTCGCGCTCCTCGATCGTGCTTTGGATGCTGGAGGAGCTGGGAGAGCCCTACGATCTCCACCTGATCAGCTTCAAGAAGGGCGAGAATTTGCGGCCCGAGTACCTCGCCGTGAACCCGATGGGCAAGGTGCCGGCGCTCAAGCACGGCGACGTCGTCGTCACCGAGGCGGCCGCCATCTGCACCTATCTCGCCGACGAGTTTCCGGCGGCGCGCCTCAACATCCCCGTGGGCGACCCGCGGCGCGGCATCTACCTCAAATGGCTGTTCTTCGGGCCGAGCTGCTTCGAGCCGGCCATCACCGAGCGCGCCTTCCCGCGCAAGGAGCCGCCGCCGCGCTCCACACTGGGGTTCGGCGATTTCGACTCGGTCATGGACGTTCTGACCAAGGCGGCGGCAGCGGCCAGTCCCTATCTCATGGGCAGCCAGTTCACGGCCGCCGACGTGGTGATCGGGTCAGGGCTGCGCTGGGGGATGGCGTTCAAGCTCGTCCCCGAGCGGCCCGAGCTCGCGGCCTACGTGGCCAGGCTCAACGGCCGCCCGGCGCTGAAGCGCGCGACGGAGAAGGACGCGCTGCTGCAGCGCGAGCAGGAGGGGCAGCCCTAGGCGGATCGGCCGATCCCGACGTCAGCCGCGCTTGTCGATCGGCACGTACGGCCGCTCGGTGGCGCCGATGTAGAGCTGACGCGGACGGCCGATCTTCTGCTCGGGGTCCTCGATCATCTCCTTCCACTGCGCGATCCAGCCGACCGTGCGCGCCACCGCGAACAGCACGGTGAACATGGAGAGCGGGAAGCCGATGGCTCTGAGCGTGATGCCCGAATAGAAGTCGATGTTGGGGTAGAGCTTCTTCTCGATGAAGTAGTCGTCCTGCAGGGCGATGCGCTCGAGCTCCATCGCCACCTTGAGGATCTGCTGGTCCTTGATGCCGAGCGAATCCAGCACC
>DASRDL010000191.1:0-2651 GCA_035652635.1 Hyphomicrobiaceae bacterium
CGAGCATGCGCATGGGCGCTACCAGCTGATCTCGGAGGGCGGCTTGCGCGTCGCGTTGACGCTCGTGCCGGTGATGCGCCCGTCGCCGAACAGCAGCACGCGGTGAGCGATGTCCCGGATGGCGGCGTTGTGCGTGATGAGAGCGGTGGTCGTGCCGAGCTCGGCGTTGACCTGGGTGAGGGCCTCGAGCACGCGGATGCCGGTCTTGCTGTCGAGCGCGCCCGTGGGCTCGTCGCACAAGAGCACGTCCGGCCGCTTGGCGATGGCGCGCGCGATCGCCACCCGCTGCTGCTCGCCGCCCGACATCTGCGCCGGAAAATGGTCCATGCGCGCCCCGAGGCCCACGAGCTCCAGTGCCATCTCGGCGGGCATGGGGTTGCGGGCGATCTCCGTCACCAGGTCCACGTTCTCCCGCGCCGTGAGCGAGGGAATGAGGTTGTAGAACTGGAACACGAAGCCCACGTGATCGCGCCGGTAGCGGGTGAGTCCGGCGTCGTCGAGGGCGGTGAGATCGTGGTCGCAGAAGCGCACGTGTCCCGAGGTGGCGTGGTCGAGGCCGCCCAGGATGTTGAGCAGCGTCGACTTGCCGGAGCCGGAGGGGCCCAGGAGAACGACCAGCTCGCCGGCATAGAGGTCGAGGTCGACGCCGGCCAGCGCGTGCACCTCGACGTCGCCGGTGCGGTAGGTCTTGGTGAGGCCTCGCGCCTCGAACACGGCTTCGGTCATTGCTGCTCGGCCCATGCCCGTGGGGCCGCCTCTTTGCCCGCCTGCCTGGAGGCCGCCGCCCCCGCGTACCTTTGATGATGGTCGACCGGAGCCCATTGACCGGGGTCAAGGCTGCCGTCGCGAGATTGCGCCCCTATGCGAATTCCTGGTGGCGGGTGTGTCCGCCGCGTTGGTGAGAGCCGGCGACGTGGAACGTCTCCGGCAGGAGGTTGGCCATGAAGCGCAATCGCTTGATGAAGTTGTCGGCAGCAGCCGCCGTCGCCATCGGTCTCGCAGGTGCCGCGGCTGCCCAGGGCGGTCCCGGCGGCATGATGGGCCCGCGCGGCGGCGATGGCCCGGGCTGGGGCATGTGGGGCGGCGGATGGGGCATGGGCATGATGTGGGGCGGCCGGTGGGGTCGCGGCTCCGACTGGATGCTCGACCGCGTCGAGGGACGTCTCGCCTTCCTGAAGGCCGAGCTCAAGATCACCGAGGCCCAGACCGCGGCGTGGAACCAGCTCGCCGACCAGATCCGCGCCACCGCCAAGCGCCACAACGAGCGCATGAAGTCGATCTTCTCGGACGACCAGCAGCGCAAGAGCCTGCCCGAGCGCGTCGAGCTGCAGGAGCAGTTCATGACCACGCGCCTCGAGGAGATCAAGCAGACCAAGGCCAGCCTCAAGGCCCTCTACGACGTCCTCACCGCCGAGCAGAAGAAGGAGGCCGACGACATGGTCTTCCCGATGGTCGGCATGGGCGGCCCCTGGGGCTGATGTCGCGTTGCTGCGATCAGGACGGAGCCTCGACGGCGGTCATCCCGGGCCTCGTGCCCGGGATCCATCCATCGGCCGACCCCGACGTTGGCGGAAACGCCGGCCCTCACGCCCGGGCCGGTATGGCCTCGGGATGGCAGGACACGAAGTGGCGCAGCGCCATGAAGAGGTCGCGTGCATGCGCCCGGTCCCCCCGCGCCAGCGCCGCCCGGATATCGTCGCGCAGCATGTCGCGGATGCGCTCGGGCCCGTGCGCCTGATGCAGCAGGTACTGCGCCAGCGCCGCGGCGGCGATCTCGGGGATATGCTCGTGCTCGGCGATGGCCAGGATCTCGGCCTCGTCCAGCTCGCATAGGGCGATGCAGTCCTCGAGCGTGATCATCGGCGCTTCCCCAAGAGCACCGTGAAGTCTAGCGGATCGCAGCCGTCACGGAATTGACACGGATCAAGCGGGGCGCTCACCAGCCCGCGAACTCGGCGACCACCGGGGCGTGGTGGGATGCGGAGGAGCGCAGGTGCTTGGCATAGCCGACCAGCTCGTCGCCCAGCGTCTCGTTGTGGACGTCCACCGACCGGAAGCGGCTGTGCAGCGCACGGCTGGCCAGGATGTGGTCGAGCATCTCGCGCCGGCCGTGATGAAGCGAGCTCCAGCGCCGATCCTCCGCCAGGGCCCGGTCGAGCAGCACCAGCGAGCGTCCGGCGAGCGCCCCGTTGCCGGTATCCTCCTCGGCGCCGACGGCGATGCGCACCGGCACCTCGTGCTCCTCGGCATTGAAGTCGCCGGCCACCGCGATCAGCCTCTGCGGGTCGCGGTCGAGCATGGCCTCGAGCAGGAGGCGCAGCTCGAGGGCCTGGGCACCCCGGCGCAGGCCCGACAGGAAATAGCCCTCGGCCCAGCCGCCGACGCTGCGCCACACGAAGGGCTCGAGCTTCTGGCCCGGCACGCTGGCGGCCAGCGGCGCGCGCAGGTGCAGGTTGACGACGGAGAGCGTATCGCCGCCGGGCAACGCGAGGTCGGCGACGAGCAGCGGGCGGTCGAAGCGGACCGGCTGCGGGCCCTCGGCCGGCGGATCGGCGGTCGCCAGGCGATAGAGCGGCGGGGCGACGAGCGCGTGCATCACCTCGCGACTGGCGGCAATCGGATAGCGCGACAGCGTGACGAGGTTGTGCACG
>DASRDL010000192.1:0-4739 GCA_035652635.1 Hyphomicrobiaceae bacterium
TGGCTGCAGCTCGCAGTGCTGATCGCCGTCATCGCCATCCTGGCCGCACCCAGGAACAGCAGCCTCGCCAGCGGCAGCGACAACACCTATCGGCTGTCGGCCCAGGACAAGGTGCGCATCACCGTCTACGAGTGGCGGCCGTCCAAGGACGAGCTGTTCGAGTGGAAGGGGATCAACGGCGAGTACATCGTGCAGCCCAGCGGCAACGTGGCGATTCCGCTGATCGGCGAGGTGCGCGCGGCGGGTCTGTCCACCGGCGAGCTGGCGCAGAGCATCGGCACCATGCTCAGGGACCGCACCGGGCTGGTGCAGGCACCCGACGTGTCCGCCGAGGTGGTACTGTTCCGACCGATCTACGTCACGGGCCAGGTGGAGCATCCGGGCGAGTTCGCCTTCCGGCCCAATCTCATCGTGCTGCAGGCCGTGGCACTGAGCGGCGGCGTGCGCCGCCCCCTGGCCGGCGCCCGCATCGAGCGCGAGATCATCGCCGGCCGCTCCGACCTGCGCCAGCAGTCGACCGAGTACAACACCCTCCTGGCGCGCAAGGCGCGCTTCGAGGCCGAGCTCGCCCAGGAGGAGAAGCTCAAGTTCCCGGCAACGCTGACGGAGAAGGCCGACGACCCCGCCACCGCCGTGCTCATGCAGCGCGAGACGGCGCTGTTCGAAGCCAGGCGCAGCGCCTACCTCAACCAGGTGCGCACGCTGAAGGAGCTGCACGCGTTCCTGGAGTCCGAGGTCGGCTCGATCCAGGGTCAGCTCGAGACGCATAACCGGCAGATGGCGCTCGTGCGCAAGGAGCTCGATGCCGTGAACATCCTGGTGTCGAAGGGCCTCGCCGTCGAGCCGCGCCGTCTCGGGCTCGAGCGCAATGTGGCCCAGCTCGAAGGCGATCGCCTGCGGCTCGAGTCGAGCATGACGCGCGTACGCCAGGAGGTGAGCCGCACCGCCATATCGATCCTGGAGCTGAGCACCAAGCGCGAGATCGAGGCGGCCACGGGCTTGAGCGAGACGCAGGCCAAGATCGAGGACGTGCTGCGCCGCTTCTCCGCCAGCCGCGAGTTGCTGGAGGAATCGGAATCGGTGGCGCCCATGATGGCAAGAGATCCGCGCGGTGGACCGGCGCAGCCCACCTACACCATCATCCGCCAGGGCCCCGGCGGCATCGCCACCGAGATCTTCGCGGCGGAGACGACGCCGGTGCAGCCGGGCGACACCATCAAGGTCGAGCTGCCGGTCGACGATCGCCCGGTCGAGCGCGCGCTGGACAAGAACCAGCCCGGCCGCCAGCCGTCTTGAGCGCTGGCGGCGGGGGCCGAGACCCCTCGCCGCTGCGAAAGCCTTCCTGCAGGCACGTCGTGCCGAGGGGGGTGACGCCTTTCGATCTCACGCCAGTCGCGAATAGCGCCGCGCCGGGCTCGCGCCCTTGAGCTCGACGATGTAAGGGCGCCCGTGATGGCGATAGTTGCGGGCGAGGCCACCCTCGACCTTGGCGAATACGGCGCCGAGGATATGGGCACTGGCCTGGCGCAGGGCATCCACCGTTTCGGCCAGTACCGGCAGCGGCGTCTCGCCCCACTCGGCCACTACCACCACGCCGTCGAGCAGCGGGCTCAAGGCCAGGCCGTCTTTGATGAGCTCCAGCGGCGGCATGTCGAAGATGACGGTGTCGAACTCGGCCGCCAGCTCCTGCACGACCTTGCGCATCCATTCGGAGCCGAAGAGCTCCGGCGCGTTTGCCCGCCTTGCCGCGTCGCCGACGGGCAGAACGGTCATGGCCGACAGCCGGTCGGGCACCAGGCAGCTCTTGAGCTCGGCGTCGCCGGCCAGCACGTCGATGAGACCGGTCTCGCAGCCCGGCGCCAGCGCCCGGCTCAGCACCGAGTTGCGGGCGTCGGTGTCGACGACCACCGTGCGCGAGCCGTGCAGCGTATGGAGCACGGCAAGATTGCAGGCGATCGTGCTCTTGCCCTCGTTGGGGAGCGCCGAGGTGATGCCGATCGTCTTCAGAGGCTTGTTGCGCCGCCCCATGGTGATGCGCAGCTTGACATGGCTCAGCGCCTCGCTGAACGGCGAGAACGGCGCCTCGCTCACCTCGTGCCAGTGGCGCCGGTCGTTCTCGCCGGCTGATCGGCCGCGGCCCAGCAGTATCGGGTGGGCGGCTGCGATGCGCCCCCCGACGGCCCCGAGTACCTCGCGCAGCCGCCGGGATGCGACGGCCGATTCTCTGGTCTCGGCTCCGGCAGCGACAGGCGACGAGGCTCCACGGCCGGTGAGGACGGCGCGCGAGATGCGCGGGAGTTGGCCCAGGCAGTCGATGCCGATCTGGTTGCGGATCTGCTTGGGCGACCGCACGCTCTGGTCGAGGTTCTGACGCACCAGCGCGATGGCGAGGCCGAGGAGCGAGCCGAGCAGCCCGCCGACCGCGAGGGTCAGGGTCGTCTTGGGATGGCTCTTGCCGAACGGCTGCGTCGCCGGCGTGATGACGCGCGCGTTGGAGATCGGATAGGACTGCCGCTGCACCGAGTCGGTGTAGGCCTGCAGGAAGCTCTCGTACATGCGCCGGTAGGTGGTGGCGGTCGACTCGAGCTCCTCGAGCGTGGCCGGCTCCGGCGCCGTGCCCCCTTCGGCGCCGGCCGCCTGCCCGCCGCCCCGGTCGCTCTTGCCGATGATGCGATAGTCGCGCCGGGCCTTGAACTCCTGCACGCGGAGCGCAGCCTCGTTCATGTGCCGGCGCAGCTGATCGATGCGCTCCTCGAGCCATTCGCTGCCCTGGTGCGCCGCCTTGGCCCGGGTGGCGAGCTGATCGGCGACGTAGGCCTCCGCTACGGCATTGGCGATCTTGGCGGCCTTCTCCGGATCGCCGGAGCGGGCCAGGATGTCGATGGCGAAAGACACACCCTGCCGGCGAACGTCAACGGCGCCCTGCAGCGACAGCACGGCGAGGCGCTGCGCCATGTCCCGAGGAGGAAGCTTGGCGGCCTGGTGCCGGAACAGCCCGGTCAGCCATTTCAGGAGGGAGGGGCTGCCGAGGACGAACTCCGGGTCGCTGGCGAGGTCGAGCCGCGTCACGACCATGTCGGACAGGTTGTCGGAGCGCAGGATGGCGAGCTGGCTCTCCACCTGTGCGGCATCCATCGTCACCATGATCTCGCCCTGGCGCTGAGGCAGCGTCTGGGGTGTCTGCACGTCGATGAGCACCTGCGCGTGGGCGGTGAAGGTGGGCGGGGTGATCACAATATACAACCCGGCAATGGCGAGCCCGGCCAGCACCGCAATGGTGATCACCCGTGCGTGCCGGTGCAGCAGGTAGCCGACATCCGCCACCGTGATGTTGGTGTCTTCATCGGCCCCGCGCGTCCGCACGGTGCGGTCGTATTGTTCCGGCAACGGCATGCGCTCGAGCATGAGCGGCGACTTTCCTAGATGGCCCGCTGGAGGGCCCCGAGCAGGCTGCGCGCGAGCGGCACGTCCCATACGGGGTGGTGCGACAGGTCGTAGGCCCTCGCAGCGCCAGGCATCAGCTGCGGCCGTCCACCTTTCACCACCCTGCGGGACAGGGCGACGAAGCGGTCGACGCCGCCGGCTGCTTCCGCGTAGTAGGTAAGCAAGACCTGTTCCACGCCGGCGCGGTCGCCGTCGTTTCGGGTCAGCACGTCGAGCAGGCAGCCGGCGATGCCCACCGGCATGAGGGCCGGCCGGCCGGCCAGCACCTGGCCGATCCAGGCCCCGGCGGTCAGCAGCTCATGGGCAAAGGCCAGCCGCGGGTGCCCGTAGGCGCCATTGAAGCGGGCGTGCACCGAGCCGACCAGCAGGTCGGCGAGCGAGAGCGCCGGCTTCTGCTCCGCCCGTGCCCCACCGGCAGGCGCCAGATGGCACAGCATCTCTTCGAGCACGGCGAGGATCATGAACGCCGGCAGCAGCGATACGTAGGGTTGCCAGGCCCTGTCTACCGCCGCTTCGCCGTCGATCTGGGAGCGATCGGACGCCTCGACCGCCAGGGTGCGTGCAACGATGGCCGCCGCAGCGGTCTCCTGCGTGGCAAAGCCTGCCGCCATCAGCGCCCGGGCAGCACGATCGGCGCTCGCCGCCAGCGCCTGCCGCACCAGCATCGCCGGCCGTGCGCCGTCGGACGGCAAGGGGCGCGCCGCCAGGGCCGGGATGAGGAAGACGATTTCATCGTCCGATACGTCGGACCATCGTACCGGCGGCCGCCAGAGCGTGGCGAGCGACAGGTCGGCCAAACCTTCCCCCCAAACGCCGGCGGCATTACGGAGGCGGAACCGTGCAACCGCCTCCTCGCGGACATCGCGGGTTTGCTTGAGCATCCACGCCTGCTTCAATTCGGAACAATACGGTGAAGCAGTGTAGTAATCCTGGACAGTCGGCGAAACGTACCTAAACGAGGTAGCGGGCCTACGCCGTCGCCCGCCGAGGTAGCTCGGTGAAGGCCGGCGGCCCCACGGCTAATCGCGGGCCGCCGGAGCCACGCCGTTCCACACGCGGATCACGCCGTCCTGGCCCGCTGACAGCAGGTTGCGGCCGTCGGCCGAGAAGATGATGACGTTCACCGTACCGGGGTGGCGGAAGACACGAGGGGACCGGCCGCTGCGCAGGTCCCACAGCTTCACCTGGCCGTCTTCGCCGGCCGAGGCGAGCAGGCGGTCGTTGGGCGCAAATGCGAGCGATGTGACCCGACCGTCATGGGCCCTGAAGGAGCGCTGCGGGCGGGAGGAGTTGGT
>DASRDL010000193.1:0-9527 GCA_035652635.1 Hyphomicrobiaceae bacterium
CCAGATCCCGCCGCGGTTGATGTCCCAGAAGTCGATGATGTCGCCGACGAGATAGATCGTGTCGGCCTCGTTCTGCTCCAGGAAGTCGAGCAGCGCCGGTGCGCGACAGGCATGGGTCGCCAGGTGCAGGTCCGAGATGAAGAGGGCGCGGCTGCGTCGGCCCCGGTTGGTCGACGTCGCCGGACTTCCCCGACGTTCCTGCATCGCGCGCCTCCGACTCGCCCCGTCTTTGGCGTGCGACCAAACCCCATCCGCATTACACTCGTGTGACGGTCGGCGAGGTTGTCCGGGGCCGTGTGCGAGGTGTGGCCCGACGGGCTCCGCGCCTGACATCGCGGTGGACCCCGACGACGGCGGCACGGCCTGGCATTGGAAGCGATAGGTCCGCCGGGAACGCGGCGCATCGCCGTTATGGGCGGGGCGGCGCGTCCTGGCGCGTGGACGCGGTGCCGGCCGGATCGGGCCGTGTCGCGACTTCGAGATAGGCGATCAGCGCCGCGCGCTGCTCGGGGTCCGTCATCTTCTGCAGCGGCATCTTCGATCCCGGCGTGTACTCCTCGGGCCCCAGCTCGAACAGCTTGGCGATGGTCTCGGCGGTCCACACGATGTCGAGGCGCTTGAGCGCCTCCGAATAGGGGTAGCCGGCAAGCGTGCCGATCCTCCGCCCGAAGATGCCGTGCAGCGTGGGGCCGGCGCGGTTGCGGCCGTCCGCCTCGACGGTGTGGCAGACGCTGCACTTGCGCGCGAACTGGATCTCGCCCGCCGCCAGCCTGGCGTCGGCGCCGGCGCGCACCTGGAAGCGGCGCGGGAACGGGCTGTCGATGGTCTCGAACGGCTCGCGCGGCGCGATCCGCCACAGCGTCGCGAAATCGTCGAGCCCGCCGTAATAGAGCGCCGTGCCGCCGGGAGCGAAGGCCAAGGCCCACACCGGGCCGTAGGGGTTGCGGTATTCTTCCACCGTCGCCCCGTCGCCGGAACGCATGACGCGGATGACGCCGTCGCCGCCGCCGGTGGCCAGGAGGCCCGGCTTCTCCAATGCTGCCAGCGCCAGCACCGGGCGCTCGTGCGCCGGCAGCTCCTTGACGATCTCGCCCGAGCCGGCGTCGATGATCGCTGCCGAGCCGTTGACCGCCCCGAACAGGAGCCGCTCGCCGCCCGGCAGCCGCAGCAGCACATTGATGCCCCAGCCGTGGCGGTGCAGCGGCCGGCGGAAGCCGCCGTCCTGGCGTTTCCATGCCCCGATGCTGCCGTCGGCACCGGCCGTGTAGACGCGGCTGCCGTCGGCGGAGAAGGCGACGGCGTTGACGGGCCCCGTATGGCCGCTCAGCACCGGTCCGGGTTCGCGCGCGGCGAGGTTCCAGAGGCGCGCGGTGCGGTCCCAGCTTGCCGAGGCGGCCCAGCGGCCGTCCTCCGACACGGCGAGGCCCACGATCTTGGCCCGATGGCCCTCGAAGCGGTGCACGAGCTTTGCCTCGGCCAGGTCCCACAGCGCCACGGCGCCGTCGTCGCCGGCCGCCAGCGCCAGGCTGCCCCCGGGCACGAACGCCACCGCGTTGACGGCGCCGTCGTGCCGGTCGAGGCGATGCAGGGGGCGAGGGGTCTCCTGCGTCAGGTCCCAGCTCATGGCCGTGTAGTCGAAGGAGCCGGTCAGAGCCCGCCCGCTCGCTGCATCCACCGCCACGGCCTTCACCGGCCCGCCGTGGCCGACGAGGTTTCCCGGCCGCTGGCGGCGCTCGCGCTCGGCAGCCCGCCGCTCGGCCTTGGCAGCGCCGGCCTCGCTGCCACGCACCGCGGATGGAACGTCCTGCGCCGCGGCGGGCGAGCCCACCAGGAAGGGCAGGGCGAGCAGAACTGCGCCCGCAACGAATGCTCTCTTCGGTCCGGCAGGCCGCTCGGCCGGAGGCCCGCAGGCTGGTGCGCGGCGCTGTCGAACGCCTCCCATGGCTCGCCCTCGACCCTTCGCTGCGCCGGCCCGTCCGCCCATCGAAGCGCCCCATTCGGCGCCGCTCTATTTCTTGGGAGAGGCAACAGCGAAAGTCGAGGCCCGTTTCCCTCTGGCCGTTCCCCTCTGGCCCTTCCGGCGGTTTTGCCGTCGCCTCCGCGGCTTGCTTGCGGCCCGCCGGGCCGGCAGCTATATAGCGGGTTTTCCAGCCCTCCCCACGCCGGGGCGGGCCATCGAGGTCGGGCGGAGCGTAGCGCAGCCTGGTAGCGCACTTGCTTCGGGAGCAAGGGGTCGGGAGTTCGAATCTCCCCGCTCCGACCAATCTTTCCAAAGGTTTGGCTGAGGGCGCGGGCTCTTGGTCGAGCACGTGCACCGCGCCGGTGTGCGCCCGCGGGACGTCGACGCGGCCCGTGGTCGCGTGCCCGGCCGTGCCGCTGCCTGCCGCGAGCCCGATTGCAACGCGCGGCAGCCCGATGGGCAGCCTCAGCCCGCCATCTTCTCGTCGTCCCAGACCTTGTCGGGCATGGGCAGGCCGGCGAAGGCGTCCTGCCCGAGGGGCCGGTCGGGCGCGATGCCGAGGAAGCCCAGCACCATCATCAGCTGGCGCACGTGCTGGCCCGAATGCCAGGTGGTGCGCTCCAGGAAGTGATGCAGGTCGACGTCGCCGTAGTAGACGTTGGCCTTGGCGCTGAAGTCGGTCTTCTGGCCCGGCCCCCGCCACCATTCCTCCACGCCCGCCAGCACTGTGCGGCCGTAGGCGAGCACCTGTTGCTTGCCGCCCTGTCCCGGTGGCGGCACACGATTGTAGGCGCCCTCCTTCAACGGCAGGCCCTGCACCTCGTGCTCGAGCCAGGCGTCGGCGATGTTGAAGATGTGGTAGGCGAGCTCGGCGTAGCTGCGCGGCCGGTTGGGCAGCTGCTGCCCCAGCTTGTCGTCGGGGATCTGTGCGAAGAAGCGCTGCGCCGCCTGCTGGATGACGACGAGGCGGGAGACGAGCTCGGCCGGGGAGAGCATGCTGGCGCCGCCCCACTGGATGCCGGCGATGCGCGCCACGTCCTTCAGCACCTGGCCGTTCGCCCAGTCCTTGCCGCGGCGCACGATCGGCACGCTGCGGATGCCGAGCTCGGCGAGCTCGGCGAACGCCGCCTTGTCGGCCAGCACGTTGACGGACACGAACGGCACGCCGTGCTTGGTCAGGAACTCCTTCATGCGCAGGCA
This sequence comes from Hyphomicrobiaceae bacterium, assembly GCA_035652635.1. GTDB lineage: Bacteria > Pseudomonadota > Alphaproteobacteria > Rhizobiales > Hyphomicrobiaceae > AWTP1-13. The sequence goes on from DASRDL010000193.1 coordinate 3,161, forward strand.
GCTGGTGCAGCCTGGCTGCCAGTAGGCCTTGATGGGCTCGGCCGATGCTTGCGCCATGGCGCTCCTCCGCTTCCTGTCGTATTTGCTGGCAAGACGCTTGCCGGCGTGGGAATAGTACGCGCGCACTATAGCCCTGCCGCGCGCGACCGGCAGCGCCAATTGCGAATGACGGGTCCCGCAGAAGTGCCGATCTTCGAATCCGCTCCGTGGCGCCGCCAGTATTTCGCGGACGTGGCCTGTCCGCCGGACGTGCTCATCCCGACCGACGATCCGGAGGCGTGGGCGTGGAACCCGGCCCACCGCTGGGTGTTCGACAAGCTGCAGGTGGCCCTGAGCCAGGGCCTGGCCGCCGGCCCGCACGGCGTCGCGCCGCCGGCATATCCGGTGTTCTCCAAGCCGATCATGAACTTCCGCGGCCTCGGCGCCGGCAGCCGCATCCTGCGCTCGGCCGAGGACTACGAGGCCCACCACACCGCGGGGCACTTCTGGATGACGCTGCTGGAGGGCCGGCACGTGTCGAGCGACGTGGCGCTCGTCGACGGCGAGCCCCGCTGGTGGCGGCACGCAACGGGCCTTGCCACGGGCGAGGGCATGTTCGACCGCTGGACCATCCATGCCGCCGCCGACCCCGAGCTGGAGGCGGCCTGCGGGGCGTGGATCGCCCACAACCTGAAAGGCTTCACCGGCATTCTCAATCTCGAGACCATCGGCGGCAGGATCATCGAGGCCCACCTGCGCCTGTCCGACCAGTGGCCCGACCTCTACGGCGCGAACTGGATCGAGGCCTTCGTGCGCCTCTACAGCAACAAGACGTGGGACTTCGCCGACGGCAACCGCCGCGACGGCTTCAGCATCGTGCTGTGCGGGCCCTGGGGGCGGCGCTACCGCCATCCTCCGGCCGAGCTGGTGCGCGAGGTGGCGGCCATGCGCGGCGTGTCGAGCGTGCAGATCACCTTTCACGAGGACAGGCCGCCGGAGCGCCACTCCATGCCGCCGGGCGGCTTCCGCGTCGCCATCGTCAATGCCTTCGACCTCGCGCAGGGCGAGGCGGCACGCGAGGTGCTGCGCCGGCATCTCCTCGGCAGCGAGCCCGCAGTCAACGTCAAGCGCGCCGCGTGACCGGGTCCGCCCTCGGGCTGCGAGGACCGACCCGACATCCACCCCCCGGTGTCGCCCGAGCGCGCCTGCCGCCCGTGGCGCTATACTGCCGCCGATGAAGGGGACCCGATTCGATTCGCCGGCACGTGCCGCCGCGCTCGCACTTCTGGTATGCACGGCCATGCCGCTGGCACCGACTGCCGCCTGGCCGCAGGCCATCCCCGGCGAGCTGGCCGAGAAGCTCACACCTACGCAGCAGAAGATCTATGCGGACTACCGCAGGGCGCGGGACCTGTTCGAGCGCCGGCACCGCTACTACTGGCAGCGCATCGAGGCCAAGCGCGACGCACGCCGGGCCAAGCGGCTGATGGGGCTCGCCTATACGCCCGACGACTACATCGCCGAGCAGCCGCCCAAGTACGCGGGGCCCGAGCTGCCCCCGGACATCGCCAGGATCCTCGCCCAGCTGAAGCCTCCCGTACCCGACGAGCCGCTGCCGACGGTCGCCGACTTCCTCGAGCACGCCAAGGCGATCTACGGCTTCGTGCCGACGCCCACCACGGAGGTCGAGTTCAAGCGCAGCTATGCCCGCGAGGCCCTGGCGGTCGGGCTCACCAAGGATCAGGTGGTGCGCATCTATGCGCTCGAGACGGGCGGCCAGGGTACCTACGACATGCAGTCGGGCTTCAACCCGACGACGGGACGCGGGCGTGCCATCTCCTCGGCGCTCGGCTACGCGCAACTGCTGCACGCCAACTCCACGAGCGAGCTCGTCAAGCACGGCGAAGGCTTCGCCCGGCGCCTCCTCGCCATGGCGGCGGCGCGGGGCACGGACCCGCAGCGTGCCGAGGCGCTGCGCATCAAGGCCGGCATCCTGCGGCGCATGCTCAAGGCCGCGCGCTCGATCCCCAACGAGTGGAGCCATCACGTGCGCTTCGCCAACACGCCCGCCGGCCTCGGCATCCACGCGCTCAACCTCGATGCCGACGTGGGCCCGTGGCTGCAGGTGCTCAAGCTCAAGGGACTCAAGGAGGACGCCGAACGGGCGGGCCGCGCCAGCCTCGCCGGCGCCGAGATCGAGCTCATGAACCTCGCCGGCCCGCGCACGGGCCTCGAGATGATGATGCCGGTCGCCCAAAACATGCCGACCGCAAACTTCTTCAGCGAGGGCGGCTACTATCGCAACTCGATCGTGCGCGACAAGACCGCCGCCGAGCTGCTGAAGGCGCTCGACGAGCGCATGGAAGCGAACATCAGGAAGCCAGGCGCCGTCGAGTTCGCCCAGATCTTCGACGAGCTGAGCCGCAGGTAGGATGTAGGGTGCAAAAGCCGAAGGCGCATTGCACCGATCTCGCCGCGCCGCAAATCGGTGCAATTCGGCTTCGCCTCTTGCACCCTACCCTTTTGCACCCAACGCTAATTCAGCACGATGACGGCGATGCTGGCGCCGATGAAAAGCAGGTGTGCGAGGACGAAAGCGACGGAGAGCGGCAGCAGGCGGCGCATGGGGAATGCCTCGGAAGTGGCGACCCATGATGCCTCCCGTAGGCAAAGCCGAAGTTAACAGTCGGCCGCCGTCCTGCGGACGGGCGCGGGGGCAGGACTGTGGTGATGCAACTCAGGCCGGCATGGCCGTCTCGGCCAGACGCACCCAGTAAGAAACCCCGAGCGGAATGGCCGCGTCGTTGAAATTGTAGCCGGGATTGTGCAGCCCGGGGCCCTTGCCGTTGCCGATCATGATGAAGGCGCCCGGGCGCTTCCTCAGCATGTGCGAGAAGTCCTCTGCCCCCATGATGGGGCGCATCTCCAGCACGTTGCCCGAGCCGACGATCTCACCTGCCACGCTGCGCGCGAAGGAGGTCTTTTCGGCGTCGTTGACCGTCACCGGCACGTCGCCCTCGATGACGACCTGCGCGGACGCGCCGAACAGATCCGCCGTTCCCTGAGCGATCCGGGTCAGGCGCCGGTGGGTCTCGGCCCGCACCTTCTCGCGCAGGCTGCGGATGGTGCCGACCAGGGTGACGGTCTCGGGGATGATGTTGAAGGCCTCGCCGGCGCGCAGGATGCAGGTCGAGACCACCACCGAGTCGAGCGGATTGATGGTGCGCGAAGCGATGGTCTGCAGCGCCATGATGGTCTGCGCCGCCACCACCACCGGATCGATGCCCTCGTGCGGACGCCCGGCGTGCGAGCCCTTGCCCGTGATCTCGATCGTGAACTTGTCGCAGGATGCCAGCATGGGGCCGGCGCAGATGGCGAACTTGCCGAGGTCGTGGCTGGGCGAGGTGTGCATGCCGTACACCTCGCCGATGCCGAAGCGCTCCATCAGCCCGTCCTGGACCATGGCGAGACCGCCGGTGAGCCCCTCCTCGTTGGGCTGGAAGATCACCACCACGGTGCCGTCGAAATTGCGCGTCTCGGCGAGGTACTTCGCGGCGCCGAGCAGCATGGCCGTGTGCCCGTCGTGGCCGCAGGCGTGCATCCGGCCCGGCGTCTTCGAGGCGTAGGGCACGCCGGTCGCCTCATGGATCGGCAGGGCGTCCATGTCGGCGCGCAGGCCCACCACCTTGCCGGAGCTCGTTCTGCGACCCTTGATGATGCCGACGACGCCGGTCCGGCCCACCCCCGCCACCACCTCGTCGCAGCCGAAGGCCCTGAGCTTGTCGGCGACGATGCCGGCGGTGCGGTGCACGTCGAAGCCGAGCTCCGGGTGCGCGTGAAAATCGCGGCGCCAGGCCGTCACTTCCTCATGCATGGCGGCGACGCGGTTGACGATCGGCATGGGCGGGTCCCTGCAGCTGGTGTCGATGTTGCGCGCCGCACCCTAGCCGGACGCCGGCAAAACGGAAGCGGGAAACGGTGCGGGTGCGCGCGCGACGGTGCCGCGGGGATGAGCACCGGGGCGAAAAAACGAGGCACAGGTAGGCTTTGACTTGTGCGCAGGGGAGTTGTGTAATCGCCGCGCAGAAGGGTCGGGGGCCCCGGCTCTCGCGGGCATTCGCCGGTTTACCAACTTCCGCCACTGGAGTCGAAAATGGGCTATCTGCGCCGAAGCATTTACGCCATCGCAGCGGTCGTGGCCGCCACCACCGTGGCCGCACCCGCCCTCGCGGAAAAGACGCTGCGCGTGGTCATGCATTCGGACCTGAAGATTCTCGATCCGATCTGGACCACGGCCTACATCGTGCGCAACCACGGCTACATGATCTACGACACGCTGTTTGCCACCGACAGCAACGGCCAGATCAAGCCGCAGATGGTGGACAAGCACGAGGTGTCGGCCGACCAGCTCACCCACACCTTCACCCTGCGCGACGGCCTCCTGTGGCACGACGGCCAGCCGGTGACGGCCGAGGACTGCGTCGCCTCCATCAAACGCTGGGCCGCCAAGGACTCCACCGGGCAGAAGCTGATGTCCTTCGTGGCCGGCCTGGAGGTCAAGGACGCCAAGACCTTCGTCATGAAGCTCAAGTCGCCGACCGGCCTCGTGCTGCTCGGCCTCGGCAAGCCCTCCTCCAACGTGCCCTTCATGATGCCAAAGCGCGTGGCGGAGACCGATCCCAACACGCAGATCTCCGACTTCACCGGCTCCGGCCCCTTCATCTTCAAGCGGGACGAGTGGAAGCCCGGCGACAAGACCGTCTACGTCAAGAACCCCAACTACAAGCCGCGCTCCGAGCCCGCCTCCAGCCTCGCCGGCGGCAAGGTGGTCAAGGTCGATCGCGTCGAGTGGCGTGCCATCTCCGACCACCAGCAGGCCATCAACGCCCTGTTGGCCGGCGAGATCGACCTGATCGAGGCGCCCGCGCACGACCTGCTGCCGCTCGGCCTCGGCGATCCCAACGTCACGTATTTCTCCTGGAACCCATGGGGCAACCAGTACACCTTCCGCCCCAACTGGCTGCACAAGCCCTTCGACAACCCGAAGGTGCGCCAGGCCCTGATGTATGCCTTCAACCAGGAGGACTTCCTCAAGGCCGTGGTCGGCGATGCCAAGTACTACAAGGTGTGCAACTCCTACTTCCCGTGCGGAACGCCGTTCTCCAGCGAGAAGGGCATGGACGGCCTGCTCAAGTCCGACTTCAAGAAGGCGCAGGCGCTGCTCAAGGAGGCCGGCTACGACGGCACCCCCATCGTGCTCATGCACTCGACCGACCTGGCCGTGCTCACCAACCTCGCCCCGGTCGCCAAGTCGCTGATGGAGAAGGCAGGGTTCAAGGTCGACATGCAGTCGATGGACTGGCAGACGCTGGTGGCCCGCCGCAGCAAGAAGGACCCGCCGGAGGCGGGCGGCTGGCACGCCTTCCTCACCTCCTGGGTGTCGGCCGACATCACCAACCCCATCTTCATGGGCTTCATGAACGCGGGCTGCGACAAGGCCATGTTCGGCTGGCCCTGCGACCCGGAGATGGAGAAGCTGCGCGAGGACTTCGCGCGCGAGACCGACCCGGCCAAGCAGAAGGCCATTGCCGAGGCGACGCAGGTGCGCGAGGCGCAGATCGTGACGCACATCCCGCTCGGCCAGTGGTACCTGGGCGCCCTCATGCGCAAGAACGTCAGCGGCATGATAGAGGCCCCGGCCCCCGTGTTCTGGAACATCGCCATCAACTGAAGGACTGGAACGGGCGGCGCCGGGCTCTCCGCCGCCGCCCTATCCGACGGTCGAAATGCTCGCCTACGTGCTGCGCAGGCTGATCGCGACGATCCCGGTCATGGTGATCGTCGCCGTGCTCGTCTTCCTCATGCTGCGGCTGACGCCGTCCGATCCCGCCGCCATCATCGCCGGCGACAACGCCAACTCCGAGCAGGTCGCCGCCATCCGCAAGCGGCTCGGTCTCGATCAGCCGATCCTCACCCAGTTCCTGATCTGGAGCGGCAAGACGCTGCAGGGGGACCTCGGCGAATCCTTCTTCTTCAAGAAGCAGGTGACCGAGCTGATCCTCGATCGTCTCGAGCCCACGCTGTCGCTGGCGCTCTTCACCATCGTCCTCGCCGTGCTGATCGCCGTGCCGCTCGGCGTTCTCGCCGCCTACCGGCACGGCGGCTGGCTCGACCGGGCGGTGATGGGCTTCTCCGTGCTGGGCTTCTCGGTGCCCGTGTTCGTGGTCGGCTACATCCTGATCTACGTGTTCGCCATCGAGCTCAACTGGCTCCCGGTGCAGGGCTACCAGCGCCTCGCCCAAGGCGTGGGCGGCTGGCTGCAGCGGCTGATCCTGCCCTCGCTCACGCTGTCGGTGGTGCTCGTCGCCCTGATCGCCCGCATCACCCG
>DASRDL010000194.1:0-6801 GCA_035652635.1 Hyphomicrobiaceae bacterium
GCACGTGAGCTTCGCCGACGTGATCTTCGAGCCCAAGCCGATGCAGAAGCCGCATCCGCCCATCTGGGTGGGCGGCGAGAGCCCGGCAGCGCTCAGGCGCGCGGTGAAGCTCGGCGATGCCTGGTATCCCGGCAACAACAGTCAGACCAGGCCGCTCGATACGCCGGCCCGTCTGGCGGCGGCGATCGCGCAGGTGCGCGGCATGGCCGAGCAGGCGGGCCGCGACCCGGCCTCGCTCGACGTGTGCGTGCTGATCCAGAACCCGTTCGAGTGGACGGCGCAGAGGACGCAGGATGGCGCGGCGCGCCGCCTCTTCACCGGCAGCTCCGCCGACATGGCCGCCGACGCCGCGGCGCTGGAGGCCGCCGGCGTGCGCCACATCGCCCTCCGTCTCGGCGGCGCGTCGCTCCAGGACTCGCTTCAGCGCATCGACCGCTTCGCCGCCGAGGTGATGGGGCGGCTCTAGGACACACGCCGACGTCATCCCGGCGAAGGCCGGGACCCATGCACGCGGCGTCGTCCGCTTCGCTCGCGATCGGCGCACGCCGCCGGCGACGCCTGTCATCGCGCGCAATGCGTCCCGCCCGCGCAAGGCATCGCAGCTGGTCCTCACTGCACGGTGTACCGGGTTGCCGCCTGCGCTGGAATGGCGTTTGTGGAAACGATTGCGCCACACGCCGACGTCATCCCGGCGGAGGCCGGGACCCATGCACGCGGCGTCGTCCGCGTCGCTCGCGATCGGCGCACGCCGCCGGCGACGCCTGTGATCGCGCGCAATGCGTCCCGCCCGCGCAAGGCATCGCAGCTGGTCCTCACTGCACGGTGTACCGGGTGGCCGCCTGCGCTGGAATGGCGTCAGCGGAGCGGCGCTACTTCCACCTCGTTGGTATTGTAGGTGGTGGCGCCGCAGGGAGCCGCGCGGTCGTCGGTGAGGACGTTGGCACAGCCCTTGATGTCGGCGCCGCCCGCATCGGGCGTGAACCAGGCGCCCTCCTTGATGGACACCACACCCGGTGCGATGCGGTCGGTGACGCGCGCCGGCAGCACCGTGGAGCCGCGGTCGTTGAAGACGCGCACGCGCTGGCCGTCGACGATGCCGCGCACGCGCGCATCCTCCGGATTGAGCCAGACGTCGTCGCGGTCGACCTGCGCGAGCTTGGGCTGGTTGCCGTGGATGGAGTGCGTGCGGGCGCGCGACTTCGGCGTGCACAGCTTGAGCGGATAGCGGGGATCGCCCCGGAACGGCTCGGTCCAGGTCGGGATGGGCGAGATGCGGCCGAGACCGTAGGGGTCCGGGTTGGCCGCAATCGCCATGGAGTAAATCTCGATCTTGCCCGACGGCGTGGTGAACGGGTGGCGCTCGGGATCGCGAATCTCGCGGGCAAAGGCCACGGCATCCTCGGGCGCCGGGAAGCGGGCGAGGCCGCCCGCCACGAAGGCGTCGTAATCGTCCACGGCCTCCTTGGTCAGCTCGCGCAGCCAGGCCTCCTCGCCCTTGTCGTCGTAGCCCGCAATGCCGACGCGCGCCGCCAGCGCGGCGAAGATGTCGATGTCGTTGCGGCACTCGTACATCGGCGCGATGGCCCGGGCCATGTAGATGGCGTAGTGCCCGGCGCCGGCCCAGGGCGTGTGCACGTCGTTGCGCTCCCAGAAGGTGGTGGCCGGCAGGACGATGTCGGCATAGCGCGTGGTGGGGGTCAGGAAGTGGTCCTGGGCGACGAAGAACTCCACGCCCTCGAGCGACGACACCATCTTGTTGACGTTGGGGGCCTGGTTGAAGAGGTCGCCGCCGGCCGAATAGACGAGCTTGATGTCGGCGGGGTAGCCGCCGGCCTTGCCGCGCGCCAGCAGATCGGCGAGCAGCGGCGAGGCGACGCGCGCGTCGGCGGGATTGGTGCCGGCCGGCAGGGTCCTGATGCCGCAGGTGCCGGTGGCGCCGTTGCTGACGCCCGAGCTGCCGCCGGGGACGCCGACGCTGCCGATCATGGCGCACAGCGCGTAGGCGGCGCGGTGGAACTGCTCGCCGTAGGCGGTCCGTCCGGGCGCATAGCCGCACTGCAGGGCCGCCGGCTTGGTTGTGGCGAGCTCGATCGCGAGCCGGCGTATGGTCTCGGCCGGAATGCCGGTGATGGCGGCGGCCCACTCCGGCGTCTTGCGGACGCCGTCGGCGTCCCCGAGGAGGTAGGACCGGTAGGAGGAGCCCGGCGGTGCGCCGGGCGGCAGATGCGCCTCGTCGAAGCCCAGCACGTGGGCGTCGCAGTAGGCCTGATCGACGAGACCCTCGCTGGCAATGACGTAGGCCATGGCGATGAGGGCCGCGGCATCGGTGGACGGCCTGATGAAGACGTGCTCGTCGGCCAGCACCTGGCTCGTGCGCGTGCGGCGCGGGTCGACACAGACGATGCGCGTGCCCTGGCGCTTGGCATGCTTGAGGTACTGATAGGTGCCGGTGCCGAAGGTGCCGTCGCCCGGGCTCCAGCCCCACATGACGATCAGCCTGGAGTTGACGTAGTCGGTGGGCTCGCGGCCAGCGCGCTTGTAGACCGCCTGCGAGCCGTAGGTCATGCGCACCGCGAACACCTCGGCCTCGGCCGACATGTTGGACCACAGCTGCGTGCACCCTCCGAACATGTTGAAGAAGCGCTGCGCCGCGGCCCGGCCGTGCAGAACCGACAGGCTTCCCGACCGTGATGCATCGAGAATTGCCGCGTTGCCGTAATTGGCGCGCACACGCAGCAATTGGCGCGCCACCTCGTCGAGCGCCTCGTCCCAGGAGATGCGCTCGAAGCTGCCGGCACCGCGCGGGCCGGTGCGGCGCAGGGGGTATTGCAGGCGGTCGGGATGGTAGACGCGCTCGATCTGGCCCACGCCGCGCGCACACGCCTGCAGGGGCGGCAGCTCCGGCTCCCAGCGCCGCGGGTCCGTGGAGATGCGTACGATGCGGCCGTCGACGACGTGGGCGTTGACGACGCAGCGACCGCCGCAATTGTGCCCGCAGGTGCTGGTGACCACCGTCTCGCCCGGCTTCGGCGCGACGCGGGGCTTCTGGTAGATCGTTCGCCTCGGGGAGGGGTCAGACCCCTTGCCCCGAGCGCGGCTGTCGCCGGCATCCGGTTGCGCAAGGGGTCTGACCCCGTCGCGCTGGTCGCTCATTCCGCGCATCGGCTCAGCCCGTGAAGGTGGCGAACATCTCCTCGATCGCCTTCATCTGGTTGCCGGCGGCCGAGGAGGGCACGACGATAGGCGTGCGGATGCCGGCTGCATACCACGCTTCGAGCCCCTCGCGCACGCGGCCGGGCGGACCGAACAGGGTGGTGTCGGCGAGCCAGGCGTCGGTCAGGTATTTCGGCACGTCGTCCATGCGCTTGTCGGCGACGGCCTTCTCGATCGCCTCCATTTCCTCCACGTAGCCCGCTTCCTTCCAGTAGTTGCGGTAGTTCGGCAGCAGGGCGTAGTGGGTGAGCGTGCGCCGGTTGACGGCCTTGGCCGCCTCCACGTCGTCGCTGATGCAGGTGGGGATCATGTTGCCGATGAAGAAGGCGGGATCGTTGCGCTTGCCCGGCGGCAGCGCCGCGAGCGAGTCCCCCATGTGCGAGCGCGCCCCGTTGGCGAACACCATGCCGTCCGCGATCTCGCCGGCCAGCGCGATCATGCCCTTGCGCAGCGTGGCGAGAATGACGGGCGGCAGCGGGCCGATGCCCTGGGCGGCGCGCAGTTTGTCGACGAAGGCGCGGATGTCGGCGAGCGGCTTGCCGGGTGTGACGCCCATGCGCACGTGCGCCGGTGCGTGGCTCACACCGATGCCGAGCCGGAAGCGGCCGCCCGACACCTCGTGCATGAAGGCGGCGCTCTGGGCGAAGTCGCCCACGGTGCGCGCATAGATGGGGGCGATCGAGGTGGCGAAGGTGATGCGCTCCGTGACGTGGGCCAGCGCCTCGCACAGCGACATGTTGGAGAACACGCTCGGCGCATAGATGCCGGCAAAGCCGCGCCGCTCGATCTCGCGCGCCACCTCCAGCGTGGCGCGCCGCCGGCCCGGCACGGCGACGAGGCTGACAGCGGGCAGCTGCTGGGGCATGCGTGTCTCCTTCTTCTCCCTCTCCGCGCCTGCGCCCGTAGGGCGCAAAAGCCGTCAGGCGCATTGCGCCGAACAGGAGCAACATCGGCGCAATGCGGCTTCGCCTTTTGCGCCCTACACCTTCTCGAGCTTCTGCAGCGAGCGGATGAGGCTCGGCATCGGCTTGTCGGGGAAGCTCGTTTTCCAGTTGGTGTAGGACACCTCGCCGACATAGATGTCGCCGCGCGAATCGCGGGCGAGGCCGTGCGGCGCGATGAACTTGCCGGGCTCGAGGCCGGGGCCCTCCTTGCCGCCGAGGCGGGCGATCAGCTTGCCCTTGGCGTCGACGATGGACAGGCGCGGGCCCAGGTTGGGTGCCCTCAGGTTGACGGGCATGCCCGGGCCGAGCTCGCCGATCAGGAACGTCGGCGACTTGGCCCGGCAGCAGTAGAGCCCGCACGGGCGGTGCAGGTTGTTCCACTGCGCCTCGTAGCGCCCGTTGCCGTCGAACACCTGCACCCGGTGGTTCTCGCGGTCGGCGACGTAGACCCAGCCCTCGCCGTCGGTGGCGATGTTGTGGGCGATGTTGAACTGGCCGGGCTCGGTGCCCGACTCTCCCCACGACAGGAGCAGCCGGCCGGCGGGGTCGAACTTGTGCACGCGCGCATTGCCGTAGCCGTCCGAGACGTAGATCTCGCCCTTGGGCGACAGCGCGGTGTGGGTGCAGCGGTGGAACGGCTCTCCGCTCATGAACGGTGCCGGCTTGCCGGGCACGCCGATGGTGAGCTCGATCTTGCCCTCGCTCGTGCAGCGCCGCACGGTGTGGTCGCCGTCATCGGTACAGTAGAGGGTGTCGTTGGCGTCGATGTCGAGGCCGTGCGCGCGCTTGAAGATGCCCTCGCCCCACGAGCGCAGGAAGTTGCCCTCCCGGTCGAACACCATCATCGGATGCTCGCCGCGGTTGAAGACGTAGACGCGGTCCTTGCTGTCGACGCCGACGGCGGCCACGTCCTTGAAGGTCCACCCTTCGGGCAGCTTGGCCCAGTTCTCCACCACGCGGTAGCGGTGCTCGCCGCTGCCAAGGATCACGGACATTGCCTCCTCCTCCAGCGCTTGCGGTCTCAGTCGATAGTGACGGTGACGGAACGGCGCATCCTGCCGCCGAGCGCCTTCGACAGGTGCCCCTTGCCCGTGACGTCCTCCACCAGCAGCACCTCGCCGGTGCCGATCACCCGCTTCTCCCCGTCGCCGGCCGTGACCTCCACGCCGCCCTCGAGGTTGATGATGTACTGGCGGCGCGGGGCCGGGTGCCAGTCGAGGTCGTAGGCGGGCGAGGCCTCGCTGAAGGAGATGCCGGTGGCGGGCAGCCGCCTGGAGTAGCGGGTGAAGTTCTTCTCCTCGGCCCACGCCACCTCGATGTCGCGGAAGTGCGACACGCCGCCGGCGTCGACGTAGAGATTGTGGATGCGCATCGGCGTCCCTCCCGGTCGTGCTCGTTGGAGGGAGTGTAGAGGCAGCGGCCGCCCGCGCCTAGCGCGCCGGCATGCGCAGGCAACAGGTGTGCCCACGCGGCGGAGAGGGAGCCGCCGGCGCCGGGCGCGTCAGTTGGCGCCTTCGAGCAGGCGGCGGGAGATGACGTGGGCCTGGATCTCTGCCGCGCCCTCGAAGATGTTGAGGATGCGCGCGTCGCACAGGAGGCGGCTCACGGGAAACTCGAGCGCGAAGCCGTTGCCGCCGTGGATCTGCAGGGCGTTGTCGGCATTGGCCCAGGCGATGCGGGCGGCCAGGAGCTTGGCCATGCCGGCCTCCAGGTCGCAGCGGCGGCCCTCGTCCTTCTCGCGCGCGGCGAAATAGGTGATCTGGCGCGCGATCATGGTCTCCACCGCCATCATCACGATCTTGTTGGCCACCCGCGGGAAGGAATAGATGGCCTTGCCGAACTGCTTGCGGTCGAGCGCATACGCGAGGGCGAGGTCCATGGCCGACTGCGCCACGCCCACCGCGCGCGCCGCGGTCTGGATGCGGGCGGCCTCGAAGGTGGTCATCAGCTGCTTGAAGCCCTGGCCCTCGACGCCGCCCAGGAGCTGCGATACGGGCACCTCGAAGCCGTCGAAGGAGATGTCGAACTCCTTCATGCCGCGGTAGCCTAGGACCTCGATCTCGCCGCCGCTCATGCCTTTGGCCGGGAACGGATCATCGTCCGTGCCGCGCGGCTTCTCGGCGAGCAGCATGGAAAGCCCCTTGTAGCCGGGCTCGTCGGGATTGGTGCGCACGAGCAGCGTCATCAGATCGGCGCGCACGGGGTGGGTGATCCAGGTCTTCTGGCCTGTCACCTTGTAGACGTCGCCGTCGCGCACGGCCCGCGTCTTGAGCGAGGCGAGGTCGGAGCCGACGTTGGGCTCGGTGAACACGGCCGTCGGCAAGAGCTCGCCGGAGGCGATCCTCGGCAGGTACTTCCTCTTCTGCTCCTCGGTGCCGCTGCCCAGGATCAGCTCGGCGGCGATCTCCGAGCGCGTGCCGAGCGAGCCCACGCCGATGTAGCCGCGGGAGAGCTCCTCGGAGACGAGGCACATGGCCTCCTTGCCGAGCCCCAGTCCGCCGTACTCCTCCGGCAGCGTCAGGCCGAACACCCCGAGCTCGCCCAGCCTGGCGATCACCTCGTAGGGGATGTACCGGTTGGCGAGGTGCCAGTCGTGCGCGTGAGGCAGCACCTGCTCCTGGGCGAAGCGGCGCATCTGCTCGCG
>DASRDL010000195.1:0-6452 GCA_035652635.1 Hyphomicrobiaceae bacterium
GGCTGCATCCTGACCCCGACCGAGGGCACGCTCACCGTCGCCGGCCACTCCACCGCCGGGCTGTCGCCCGAGGACCTGGCGCGGCTGCGGCGCCGGCACATCGGCTTCATCTTCCAGTCCTACAACCTGTTCCCCACACTCACCGCCGAGGAGAACGTGCGCATCGCGCTCGACGTGCGCGGCGAGCGCGGCTCGGATGCGACGGTGCGGGCGCAGCGGGCGCTCCAGCACGTGGGCCTGCGCCACAAGCTGAAGTCGTTCCCCGCCAACCTCAGCGGCGGCGAGCAGCAGCGCGTCGCCGTCGCGCGTGCGCTGGTCGGCGCGCCGTCTGTGATGCTGGCCGACGAGCCGACGGCGGCGCTCGACAGCGAGAACGGCCTCGCCGTCATGCAGCTCTTGTCGGAAATCGCCAAGGACGCGAGCCGGGCCGTGCTGGCGGTGACCCACGACCCTCGCACCATTCCGTTCGCCAACCGGGTGCTGCGCATCGAGGACGGCCTGATCGTCGGCGAGGAGCGCCGCGCCGAGGGTGTCGAGACGGTGCACCAGCTCGCCCGCAACAGAAAGCGTAAAGCCAATGCTTAGGGGTGATTCCTCTCTCAATATGCTGATCGTCGCCGCCATCCTGGCGCTGGGCGTCGGCTACTACGTGCCGCAGACCTTCAGCGCCAAGCCCGCCGCCGACAGCGTCAAGACCGCCGATGCCGGTACCGCCGGCAACAGCACGAGCTCGGCCAGGAAGGTGGCGCCCAAGGGCAATTGGGCCGTGTCCGCCGCCGGCCGCGTCGAGCCGATGGGCGGAGAGGTGCGCATTGCCGCGCAGGCGCCGGGCCGCATCGCCGAGGTGCTCGTTGCCCAGAACGACAAGGTGGCGGCCGGCGATCTGCTCGTGCGCCTCGACGACGAGGAGTTGCAGGGCCGCGTCAATGCCGCCCTGGCCGAGGCCACCGTGCGCAAGCGCGAGCGCGACAACGTCGAGGCGACCGGCAAGGCGCAGGAGCGCCGCTCGGCCGAGGACGGCGTGGCGAACGCGGAGCGGCAGCTCATCAACAGCCGCGACGAGGTCGAGCGCCTGCTCAGGGCCCGCTACGGCGGGCAGACTGTCGCGGCCGCCGATCTCGACAAGGCGCGCGATGCCGTCACCAAGAGCCGCGAGCGGCTGGATCAGGCGCGGTCCACTCTGCGCAAGGTGCTCGCGAGCGAGGGCCTGCCGGCGCCGACCCGTCAGGAGGTCGGACTCGCGGCGGCGCGCGCCGACCTCGCCCAGGCCGACGCGGCGCTGGAGCGCACGCGCATCAGGGCCGCCAGCGCGGGCACCGTTCTGCAGCTCAACGCCAAGCTGGGCGAGACGGCGGTGCCCTCGCCCGAGAACGCGCTCGTCGTGATGGGCGATCTCTCGGCCCTGCGCGTGCGCGCCGAGATCGAGGAGCGCGACATCGGCAAGCTGCGCGTCGGTCAGAGTGCCGTCGTGCGCTCCGACGCCTTCCCCGGCAAGGATTTCGAGGGCAAGGTCGCTTCGCTGGCGCAGGCCCTGGGGCCGAGCCGGGTGGGTCCGCGCGGCCCGCGCAAGCCGACCGATGTGGACGTGCTCGAGATTCTCATCGATCTGACCGGCCAGCCGCCACTGCTGCCGGGCATGCGGGTGGACGTGTTCCTGAAGCCCGATGCCACTGCCGAGGCTGCCTCGCCGCAGGCGCGCTGAGCGTGAGTGCCGCCGCGCGCGGCTTTGAGGTTTTCCGGGCACGGCGCCGGTCGGTAAATATTGGTGCGCGCCGCCGAGCCGGTGGCGAGGCCGTGCACGCTGTTGCATAAAGGGGGCAATTTACTGACGCATCAAAGAGATGCGCTGCGCCTGTCGCCGCCAAGTCCGAGAGGGTGGATGTTGAACGCGATCCGGAACCTCCTCGCCGCCGCGCTGCTTGCGGCGCTCGCAACGCCGTCCTGGGCCGGCCCCGCCCTGCTGTTCGACGCAGGCGACGGCCGCGTGCTCTACGCCGAGGACGCCGACAACCAGTGGCACCCGGCCTCGCTCACCAAGATCATGACCGCCTACGTCACCTTCCAGGCCCTCAAGGAGGGCAAGCTGACGATGGCCACCAAGATCGGCTGCTCGGAGCTCGCCCATAGTCAGTCGCCGAGCAAGATCGGCCTGCCCGTCGGCGCCGAGATGACCGTGGAGAAGGCGCTGCAGACGCTCATCGTCAAGTCGGCCAACGACGTGGCGATCATGCTGGCCGAGGCCGTGTCGGGCTCGCACGAGGCGTTCGTTGCGCGCATGAACGCGACCGCGGCCCGTCTCGGCATGACCCGGACGCACTTTGCCAACGCCAACGGTCTGCCGGCGCCAGATCAGGTCACCACCGCGCGCGACCTCGCCCGTCTCGCTGCCGCCGTCGTGCGCGACTTTCCCGAGCACGCCCCTCTGTGGTCGCTGCTCGAGGTGCGCGTCGGCAAGCTGCGCCTGCACAGCCACAACAGCCTGCTCGGCCACTACGCCGGCGCCGACGGCATGAAGACCGGCTTCATCTGCGACAGCGGCTTCAACGTGGTTGCCAGCGCAACCCGTGACGGGCGCAAGCTCGTGGCCGTCGTCCTGGGCGAGGCGAGCGGTGCCGAGCGCGCCGAGCGTGCCGCCAATCTGCTCGAATACGGCTTCCTCACTCATGGCTGGAAGCAGCTGTTCACCCCCTATACGCTCGACACCCTGCCGGTGCCGGAGGATGCCAAGGGCCCCACGACGATGCGCGAGGTGGTGCACTCGTACGAATGCGGCACACGCCGGGCCGTAGCCAAGGCGTCCAAGAAGGGACAGTCCGTGGCCGAAAAAGGCGGAAAACGCGCCGTGAGGAAGGCAAAGGCGGCGAGCACGTCCTCCTCCCCGTCCTCGCAGCAGTAGCCCGACCCCGTCCGTTGTCGGGATTAGACGATCAGCTGCAACTTGCGGCCCTGATCGGGACAGCCGGGCGCGTGGCTTGGAGGCTCCGGCCGCGACGCCTCGCCCTCCTCCGTCGGGCCGCGCCCGTCGGGCAGCAGCGGCTTGGGCACCGCGCGGGGCGGCGCCTGCGGCTTCGATGTGTCCACGCCCGGTCCGGGCGTCTCCTCGGCCTCGGCGGGACGGGCAAGCCCGATCGAGACGCCGATGATCAGCGCCCCGGCCACCAGTCCACCAATCAATGCTGTCCTCATCGCGGCCCACTCCCTTTCAGGGGCGCAATTGCGACGCTTCACCTGCGCACACACTACTCCCAACGCGCTGGCGCGCCCAGACGAGAAACGGGATAGACACGCATTTCGCCGACAACCGTCGCGCTCACGTTCGCCGAGGCCCGCGTTAACCGTCAGCGGCTTCCGCGGCAGTGGACGGGTGTCGGCCTGGCGCCGATCTTGCTTTCCCGCGGGCTAGCACATGGCCGGGGACGCAAAGATGGCATCAGGTTGGCATTTCCGCGAAGACGCAACGCCCACGCCGGGAGAGGTGGAGGCCATGGTTGCCGTGCTCGAGGGACGCCATGGCGCCTGGGCGGCGGAGGTAGCGGACTTCTTCTCCACCATGCACAGCCTCAGGGGCGACGCCGGGCGCAGCTGGGCCTGGGCCGACGTGGCGGAGCTGGCGCGCCGCAAGGCCGAGGCGCGGGCGCGGGAGCAATGATCCCCGCCGAAACGCGACCTACGACGGCGCACGAGGCATGACGGGCGTGGCCGCATCGACCGCCCGCGCCGCCGCACTCTCCGGGCGTCGGCCCGGCAAGGGCCTGCTGCGGCACGCGCTCGGCATCCTACGGCCCGACAGCGAGCGCGCGCGCGCTCGGCTCCGGGCCGTCACCGCTTTTCTCGTGCGCGTGGCCAGCGCCGGCATCCTCTACCTGTCGCAGGTGGCGCTCGCCCGATGGATGGGCGGCTACGACTACGGCATCTACGTGTTCGTGTGGACCTGGGTGCTGATGCTGAGCGGCATCTCCCACATCGGCCTGCCCACGGTCATGATTTGGCTCCTGCCGGAGTATCTGGAGCGCGGCGAGCTCAGCCTGCTGCGCGGCCTTCTGCGCGGCGGCCGCGTCGTGGGCGTGGTCGGCGGGACGGCGACGGCCGCGGCCGCCATGCTGGTGCTGTGGCTCTTCGGCGACCGCATCGACAGCCACTACGTGCTGCCTGCCTACCTCGCGCTCGCCTGCGTGCCGCTCGCGGCGCTCAGCGACGTGCAGGACGGCATCGGCCGCGGCCGCGGCTGGATGGCCGTGGGCCTGATGCCGCCCTACATCCTGCGCCCGCTGCTGCTGCTCGGCTGCATGACGGGCGCGCATCTGCTGGGCCTGCCGACCGATGCCAGGAGCGCCGCCGGCTCGGCCGTGGTCGCCACCTGGGTGGCGGCGCTCGTGCAGTTGGCGCTGGTGGAGCGCCGCTTCGCCCGCGAGCTCGCCGGCGGCGAGCGGCAGTACGATTTCCGGCGCTGGTTCCGCGCCGGCCTGCCGCTCCTGGTGATGACCGTGTGCGACCTCGCCCTGCAGAACACCGACGTGCTGATCGTGTCGGCCTACATGACGCCGACCGAGGTCGGCATGTATTTCGCCGCTGCCAAGACCATGAGCCTCATCATGTTCATCCACTACGCGGTGGGCAGCGCCGTGGCCAACCAGTTCTCGGCGCTCGAGGCGCGCGGCGACCATGCCAGTCTGGAGGCGCTGGTGCGCGATGCGGTGAACTGGACGTTCTGGCCCTCGCTCGTCGCCGCCGTGCTCATCCTGGCGCTCGGGCGGCCGCTCCTGTGGCTGTTCAGCCCGCAATTCACGGACGCCTATCCGGTCATGTTCGTGCTGGCCGTCGGCTTCCTGGTGCGCGCGTCCATGGGGCCGGCGGAGTTCGTGCTCAACATGCTGGGCGAGCAATCGCTGTGCGCGCTGGTGTTGGCCATCTCGGCACTGCTCGATGTGGCGCTGAGCTTCGCTCTCGTTCCGCGCTTCGGCATGCTGGGTGCCGCCACGGCGACCACGGCGGCGCTGGTGACGGCCGCGCTCATGAACTACGTCGTCGCCCGCCGCCGCCTGGCGCTCGAGATTTCCATCTGGGACAGCTCGCGCGGCCACTGACCCTTCAACGGGTCCGCATCGCTCCTCTGAAATAGCGCCGCTTGGCGAGCTCCGTCGTAGCGACATAGAGCGCCACGATGGCGAGGCTGACGAGCAGCAAGTGGCCGGGTATGGGCGTGAAGCCGAACAGCCGGGCAACGAAGCCGATGTAGGGCAGCGAGATCGCCAGCAGGGCGACCACGGCCGTGGAGCACACCAGCAGCCGGCTGGGCCGGCTGCCCCAGGCTGGCAGATGGGTCCTGAGAACGAGCACCACCGCCAGCTCGGTCAGCAGCGAGATGACGAACCATGCGCTCTGGAACAGCGGCTCGGAGGTCTCGAACACTGCGAGCAGCACGAAGAAGGCGACGAGATCGAACGCAGTGCTGATCAGCCCGAATACGATCATGAACGACTGAATGCGGCGAATGTCCCACCGCTGCGCCGTGCGTGTGGTTTCCGGATCGACGTTGTCGGTCGAGATGGCGACCGAGGGGATGTCCGACAGGAAGTTGTTGAGCAGGATCTGCTTTGCCAGCAGAGGCAGAAACGGAATGAACAGCGTCGCCACGGCCATGCTGACCATGTTGCCGAAGTTCGCGCTGGTGGTGATGGCGACATACTTGAGGGTGTTGGCGAAGGTCCGCCGCCCGTCGACCACGCCCTGGCCGAGGACGGCAAGATCGCGCTCGAGCAGCACGATGTCGGCGGTCTCGCGCGCGACGTCGACCGCCTGATCGACCGAGACGCCGACGTCGGCGACGTGCAGCGCCGGTGCATCGTTGATGCCGTCGCCCAAGAATGCCACGACATGATCGCGGTGCTGCAGCGCCCGCACGATGCGCGCCTTCTGCTGCGGATCGACCTCGGCGAAGATCTGTGTCCGCTCGGCCAGGTGCCACAGGGCCTCGTCGCGCATCTCGTTGAGCTGCTGGCCGGTCAGCAGACGCGCCGGGTCGATGCCGATGGCCTTGCCGACATGCGCCGCCACGTAGCGGTTGTCGCCGGTGATGATCTTGACGGAGATGCCGAGCCGGGCGAGCGTCGCCAGCGACTCCTCGATGTCCTCCTTGAGCGGATCGAAGAACTCCAGGAAGCCCTCGAATACCATTTCCGCCTCGTCGCGGCGGTCATACCGGGCCTTGGCCCCGAACCGCCGCGTTGCGACCCCGAGGACACGGAAGCCCTCGGCGCTTCTGGCCCGATAGTAGTCGCGCGCCTTCTCCTGCAGGTAGCCGTCGAAGGGGACGGTGCCGCGCTCGCCGGCGCGAGCGTGCGTGCAGCAGGCAATGACGGTGTCGAACGCCCCCTTGGTGACGATGAGGTGCGTGCCGGGGGAGGCACCGTCGTCGACGACGATGGTCAGGCGCTTGCGCTGGAAGTCGTAGG
>DASRDL010000196.1:0-3273 GCA_035652635.1 Hyphomicrobiaceae bacterium
CCGGAGCATGCGCTCAGGGCAGTATCCCAGGGAGCACGCGGCCAGTTAACGAGCGGTCTAAGGCACTATGTGCAGTTTCGCTTAAGGAACGTCTAACGTGCGTTCCATCCCGGGTCGAAGGCGGGCGCAGTGATCAGCCGGCGCAGAGATGGCACCCGGCTCTGCGGCCGGCGCGTTCACCTTGACTCGGCGGCGTGCGGCCCGCGCTAACCGCGCCCGCGCTGGCCGAACGCGGGAGCTCGCCGGCGCGGAAGCTCGTCCAAGTAGCGAACGCCGGCGTACCGGGAGCCTCGCCAGGCAACGGCAACGCGTCGTGTCGTACCGTCGCTTTCCCTGAGCTCGAACATCGGTGGCAGCCACTCGCAGTGCGGCAGTTCCAGCAGGGCGCCGCCGTGCGAGCTGTTGCAGATCCTGCAGCGCATCTCTCCGGTGCCGTCGAACGTGATCGTCACTTCGCGGTCGACGCAGTGCCTTTGCTCTCTTGGCTGCATGGCAGAGGCCTGCACGGTCAGGAATGGCATCTTGCCGAGGCTAGGCCGGATCGGATTACGAAGAGCTAATCGGCCCGGGCCAATTGTTCCTGCCTCGGGCCCGGCAGTTCTGCCCGTCGATCACGTTTGGTTTATCGGCATGCCGCGCCGCGTTCTGGGGGGTGTGCCGGGCCTGGCTCAGCGCTTGTCGTGCTTGCCGGCGGCGCGCCCGCCCTGCAGGACCCGGAACCGGCTGCGGTCGTTCGTGACGAGGCGCAACTCGGGCGGCACGGCCCGGAACGGCGTCCGTCCCCCCGCCCGCTCGACGAAGGAGTGCGGGCGCCCGTCGGGCCATATGACTTGGTGGCGCTCGAGGTGGCGGCTGCGCAGAGGCTCGTCTGCCAGCCAATGCGGGTCGGTGGTGGCGCTCATCACGCCGATAATGCGGTTGATCCTGTTGCCACCGTGCAGGAGCGGCAGCAGCATGGCCTCCAGATCGATGCGGCGCCGGCCGTCGCTCGTGCCTTCGATGTCCAGCACCGCACCGGCGCCATGCTCGCATGCGGTCGCCAGCAGCCGCTCGAGCACGAGACGGTCGGCCTCGCTCCAGCCGTCGAGGAAGTTCTTGCCGCGCAATTCGGCGCCGAACAGCTCACACAGCCGCGTGCCGGCGAGCCGATAAAGGTAGGTGGATGCGTCGATGCGCTCGAGCATGAAGGTCTCGGACAGGATCGGTGCGATCCTGGATGGCTCGATCTCGAGGCGCTGTGGGGCAAGGCGGCCCGCGCGCACCAGGTTCCAGTAGGCGTAGAGCGTCTGTAGCGATCTGTGCTTCATGCCGATCAACTCGCGCTGCCATGGGCCGGCCGGTCCGCCCCTCGCGAACCCGTCCCGTCCGGCCGAGCGTGCCGAAACGAGACGGCCGCCGGCCATGGTCGGGCGTGGCGGAGCAGCATCCATGCCATCGCGGCGTGCAAAGGCGCTCAGGTCGCGGGCAAAGGCCGTTAGGGTTGTCAGCGCCGCATCGGGCGTGCTAGCCGGCTCCGTCTGGCCCCCGAGCGCGCGGAGCGCGGCGCCTTTGAGCGAACGTCAACCGATCTTCAACGTGCCGGGCGTCGTGCTGGGGCTGCTGGCCACCTTTGCGCTGGTCCACCTGGTGCTGTGGGGCCTCTTGCCGCCCGACGACAGCGAGTGGCTGGTGGTGGCGCTGGCGTTCATTCCGGCCCGCGTGGCCGGAATGACGGCGGACGTGCCGGGCGGCACCGTTGCCGTCTACACCTCGTTCATCACGCATCAGTTCGTGCACGGCAGCCTGCCGCATCTCATCATCAACTCGGCCTGGCTCCTGGCTTTCGGCTCGCCAATTGCCCGCCGCACCGACGCCTTGCGGTTTCTCGCCTTTTTCCTGCTCTGCGGCATCGCCGGGGCGGGGGCGTACCTGATCTTCAACGGTGCGGCACAAATCCTGGTGGTAGGGGCATCGGGTGCCATCTCCGGATTGATGGGCGCCGCCATCCGCTTCGTGTTCGCCAGCATGGGCGAAGGCGGGCGGGGCCTCGCCAATGTCAGCCGCACGCCCCTGATGTCGCTTCGGGAGACGTTGCGCGACCGGCGCCTGCTGATGATGATCGGGGCCTGGACGGTGCTCAATGTGCTGCTGGCGCAGGGCGCCGCCGGACTGATGGAGGCCGCCGGCATCGCCTGGGAGGCCCACCTCGGCGGCTTTTATGCCGGGCTCCTGCTCTATGGAGCGTTCGACCGGCCCGCCGCCCCGACGGGTGGACATGCCGCGCCCGCGGCATGAGTGCCTTGCGCACCCTACTAAAGTCGAAGACAATCCCCCCAGACGGTGGGCCAGACCGAGCGACGACCGGCTGGCAGCATACGACAGGCGGGGTGGGCGCCCGTGCTGCGGCCCGTTCGCAGGATGGCCAGCGAATGGGAGGAACAGGCAATGAACGTAGCCGCGATCCTGAAGCAGAAGGGCCGCGCGGTGACCACCGCGGGCCCCACCACGACCTTGCTCGAGGTTGTCGGCAAGCTCGCCGCCAAGCGTATCGGTGCCATCGTCATCGTCGGCGCCGGCGGGGAGGTCGCCGGTATCGTGTCGGAGCGTGACGTCATCCGCTCCCTTGCCGCGCAGGGTGCACAGTGCCTGACGCGACCGGTGTCGGAGATCATGACCAAGCAGGTCGTCACCTGCCAGGAGAGCGACACGCTCGACGAGTTGATGGCGATGATGACGGCGCGCCGGTTCCGCCATCTGCCGGTGGTCACCGACGGGTCGTTGGTCGGCATCGTCTCCATCGGCGACGTGGTCAAGCACCACGTGGCCGAGGTGGAGATGGAGGCCACCGCCATGCGCGACTACATCGCCCACAGCTGAGCGGGACGACGCGGGCCGGGCCGGCCCCCTTGCGTGGATGCAGCACGAGCGCCGATAGCGCGGGGCGAGGGGCTTGCCCTGCCCTCGTGCCTTCAGACCACACCCATGCTGACGAGGCTGGGGCCCCGGCGGGATGCGATCTCGAGGGAGATGTCCTCGAGCTCGCGCTTGGCCGCGGCGATGCCGCACTCGATGAGCTCCTCGGCACGGTGGAAGTCGAACAGGCCGAAGGACGGCAGGCGCGGCTGGATGACGATGTCGGGCGGGTCGCCGGCGAGGCGCGAGCGGGCGATGCGGTCCTGCACGATGTTGAAGGCTTCCATCATCACGCGCGAGATGCCGGGGCCGTTGTCGCTGCGGCCGAAGATCTGGCGCTGCAGGAGCTTCTTCACGGCAAAGCCGTTGCGGGCGAAGGTG
>DASRDL010000197.1:0-8691 GCA_035652635.1 Hyphomicrobiaceae bacterium
GACGAAGTAGAGCGGCAGGATCAGGCCGGCGGCCCAGTGGCCGCGCAGCGCCAGGTCGAGCATCAGGCCGCCCAGCGCAAAGCCCAGCGGGATCGAGCCGGCATCGCCCATGAAGACCTTGGCCGGATGCCAGTTCCAGAAAAGGTAGCCCCCGGTCGCGGCGGCGATGACGATGGCGAGCCGCCCCGAGGCGTCGTCCCCGCCGGCATGGGCCGACACGAGCACGTAGCCGAGCGCAACCGCCAGCGTCTCGCTGCCGGCGAGGCCGTCGATGCCGTCCATGAAGTTGAAGAGGTTGATGAACCATAGCCAGGCGAGCAGCAACAGGAAGCGCTCGAACGCGACCGGGAGGGCGGGCAGCAGGCGCGCCTCGGCCGGCAGCCAAACGAGGCACAGAATCACGGCTGCGGCCTGGGCGAGCAGGCGCACAGCCACGGGGAGCCCACGGCGGTCGTCGATCCAGGATACGGCGCAGAGCCCCACCATGCCGGCCAGCAGCGCGGCGATACGGTCGGTGACGGCACCGTCCCACCAGGGCCACAGGAGAACGGTGCTGGCAACGATGCCGACGCCGGCACCCACGGGCACCGGCACCTTGTGCATGCTGCGCGCGTTGGGTGGCTCGAGCCGGCTCGCTCTGCGCATCGCCCGCGCATAGAGCCCGATCAGCGCCCAGCTGAGGCCGGCGGCCGCAAGACCGAGGAGTAGCGTGGGAAAAAGGGAGCGCATGGCGCGAGCGGCTCAGGCCTGGCGGCGGTTGTCCCGGAAGCGCGCGATGGCCGGCCACGCGCAGCTGGCGATCAGCTCGGCCAGACCGTGGATCGTCATGCCGTCGACGGGGATGCGCCGCCGCCGGCCGAGCTCGATGAGCTGCGGGTCGCGCACGCCCACGGCCACCTCCATCTCGTGCGGCAGCCGCTCGATGTGCATGCGGCCCACGTCGTCGCCGTTGACCTCGACGCACAGCGTCATGCGGTGCCGGCGCAGGTCCTGCTCCCAAGCCGCCGGCGCGAGCGCGATGAGCTGGGCGCCGGCCTGCGCCAGGGCGCCGTTGGTGGCCTTGAGAGCCGACGAAACGACGGGATCGACGCTCGCCCACGCCTCCCGGCTCGCCGCTTCCTCGCGGTCGTTGCGCTGCCGGGCGGCGAAGGCGACGGCCGGCTCCAGGCAGCGGGCGAACAGCTCGCTGGCGCGCGCCGCGGTCAGGCCCTGGGCCGTGACCTCGGCGGTGGCATTGATGGCGGAACGGTCGTCCTTGTGGGTCTTGACGCTGGCGCGCAGCTGGCCGTCCGCACACAGTTCCAGGCGCAGCCAGCCTAGGCTTTCACCGGAGAGCAGCAGGCGGTGGTAGGCGCCATAGCCCCGGTTCCTGTAGCTCCAGGACGGATCCCCCGCCATGTTGATCACCAGGTTCGCCGACGCCAGCACGGCATTGGTGTTGTCGACACCGGCGGCGATCGCCGGCTGCAGCGCGGACCACTGCTGCTCGAGGGCGGGCGGCACCGGCGCTTGCGGCTCGGGAGGCGTCTCGCGGATGGACCCGGCGCCGGGCAGCGGCGGATATTCGGTGCGCGGCGGCCTCTGCTCAGCGCGATCGGCGCCCACGTGCGAGATGGTGATCTCGATCTCCGGGTCGGCTTCCGGCGGGGCCTCGCGCTGGGAGACGAACGCGCCACGGCGGCGCTTGCGCCCGTCGAGCCAGATGACGCTGAGGCCGGCGCCGATCAGGATGCCGCTGATGATGAGCAGGATGGCGGTCTTCATGGGGTCCGTCCCCCGGCTCCATGCCGCGAACGACCGCGGGCGTGCCGCCCGCGGTCGAGCTCATGGTGCACGCGCAACAGCCCAACTGATGCGTACCCTGCCACTCCCCCTCCCGTTCGGCACCGGGCTGCAGTGAGCCAAGTCCTTGCCCCGACCGGCAAAAGCGATGCCCTCGGCGGCGCGCTGGACGCCCATCTTGCCTCAGTTCGCGCTTCCCTTCACGGCCTTTCAGCAGCTTGGGCAGCGCGCCGTCAGCACGACCGCCGGGCGGCCGTTTCTTGAAGTTGCGGCCGTGAACACCATATCCTGGCCGTGACCACAACCAGCGCCCGCTGAGGGGCTGGGGCGGCGGAGGCCGGGGCCGGGTCCGCCAGAGCCGGGTGGTCGCAGAGATCAAGGCCGCTCGAGGAGGGCTTTGCACATGTCGCGGATGTCATTGCTTTCGAGCCCTCTGCTGTTGGGCTTCGAGGAGATGGAGCGACTGATCGACCGCGTAGGCAAGGGCGGCGACGGCTATCCACCCTACAACATCGAGCGCATCCCGGCAGATGCGGCCGCAGACGGGGGCGCGGCCCCGGAGCTGGGCGATCGGCTGCGCATCACCTTGGCGGTGGCAGGCTTTCGCCGCGATCAGCTGGAGGTCGTGGTCGAGGACAACCAGCTCATCGTCCGTGGCCGACAGGAGGACGACAAGTCGCGACAGTACATTCACCGCGGCATCGCCGCGCGACAGTTCAGCCGCTCGTTCGTGCTGGCGGACGGCATCGAGGTGAAGTCGGCGGACCTCAAGGACGGGCTGCTCTGCATCGATCTGGTGCGGCGCGAGCCGGAGCGCCTGGTCCGCAAGGTCGAAATCCGCCAGGTGGGGGCGTGAGTCCTTCGGGTAACAGCGCCTCGGACCGAATCGAGTGAAGATGGGGAGATTGGGTGTTCTTTTGGGGTCGGCGCCTGGTCGGCGCGGGCCTCGCCCAGGGGCGGATGCCCCTGACAATGAGGAGTGAGCGTCGTGGAAAAGAACAACACCAAGTCCGCGAAGGGCCGCAAGGCGAAGCCGGCGGCTCCGCCGATCATGAGCATGAGCGAGCTCGCCCAGCTCGGTGGCGGCAAGATCGCCTACATCAGGGTCATGTCCTCCGACGAGGCCAAGGAGATGTTCCCGGCCGTGGAAGGCATCCCGACCGGTATCAACCTCTTCGCCCTGCATGCCGCCGATGGCACGCCGCTGGCGCTTACCGACAGCCGCCAGGCGGCAATGGGCCACGCCATGGGTGACGAGCTCGAGGTGGCGAGCCTGCACTGACGGCGGACCAGCTCGTCGGCATCCGATCTGACCTTTCCCATCAGGCGCCCCGGCCGACCCGGCCGGGGCGCTTTGTTTGTGTGCCTGCCGCGGCCGCCTGGGCTAAGATGGCCGCAAATGCCGCAACGGGGAGACGCCGCAGCCATGGTCGCAATCGCCGTACTCGACGACTACCAGAACGTGGCCTTGCGCATGGCCGACTGGTCCGGTCTGCAGAAGAGCCATCGCGTAGTCGTATTCAACGAGCGCCTCGCCGACGTGGAGACCGCCGCCCGCGCGCTCGCCGAGTTCGACGTCGTGTGTGTGATGCGCGAGCGGATGCCGGTGCCGCGCGCGCTGTTCGAGCGTCTGCCCAAGCTGCGGCTGCTGGTGACCACCGGCAAGCGCAATGCGTCGATCGATATGGCCGCCGCCAAGGATCACAACGTCACGGTGTGCGGCGCCGCCGGCGGCTTCGGCAGCGGCCTGTCCACCGCCGAGCTGGCCATCGGCCTGATGCTGGCGCTCGCCCGCCATCTGCGCACCGAGTTCCATGCCATGCGCCCCGGCGGCGGCTGGCAGACGACGGTGGGGATCGATCTCGACGGGCGGACGCTCGGCATCCTGGGTCTCGGCAACCTGGGCTCGAAGGTCGGCCGCATCGGCGCCGCCATCGGCATGAAGGTGATCGCCTGGAGCGAGAACCTCACCGCGGAGCGGGCCAGCGCGCGGGGGGCGGAGCGCGTCGACAAGGACGAGCTGTTCCGGCGCTCGGACTTCATCAGCATTCACACGGTGCTGTCGCCGCGCACGCGCGGCCTCGTCGGCGCGCGCGAGCTGGCGCTGATGAAGCCCACCGCCTACCTCGTCAACACCTCGCGCGGGCCGATCGTCGACGAGGCGGCCCTGCTGGCGGCGCTCAGGGAAAAGCGCATCGCCGGCTACGGCGCCGACACTTTCGACATCGAGCCGCTTCCCTCCGACCACCCGCTGCGCTCCGAGCCCAGGGCCCTGCTCACGCCGCATCTGGGCTATGTGACGGAGGAGACCTACCGCGGCTTCTATGCCGGCACGGTGGCCGCCATCGAGGGCTGGCTAGCCGGCAAGCCTGTCGATGTGATCGGCTGATCGCGCATAGGGCGCAAAAGGCGACGGCCGCATTGCGCCCTCCGGCATCATTCCATTTCGGCGATGCTCTGCAGCACTTCGGTGTTGCACTGCAGCTTGCTGCCGTTGCGGGTGATGGCGCCCATATCCTGCAGCAGCGTGAGCGCGATGTTCACCTTGGGCCGGCTCGCCCCGATCAGCAGCGCCAGCTCGCCCTGCGACATGCCGAGGTCGAGCGGCACGCTCTCGCCGCTGACATTGGGTGAGTGCAGGCGCAGCGCCGACAGCATCAGCCTGGCGAGCCGCACCTCGATGCGGTGGAGCGCAATGGCCTCGAGCCGCTGATCGGTCTCGCGCAGGCGTGTGCACAGGAAGGTGATGGCCGCGCGGGCCACCTTGGGGTTGTTGTCGATCAGCTCCTGCATGGCGCGCTGCGGCAGCGCCATGGTCTGCACGCGCGAGATGGCCGTGGCATTGGCGGTGCGCTCGCCGCCGTCGAGGGCGGCGATCTCGCCGAAGATGTTGCCGGGCCCGGCATGCGCGAACGACAGCTCGCGGCCGTCGCTGGAGAGGATCGACAGGCGGATGCGCCCGGAGAGCACGAGATAGATCTCGCGGCCGGGATCGCCGCGCGAAAAGATCATCTGGTCGGGCTCGAAATCGACGCGCCGCATGCGCGCCGCAATCATTCCCAAGTCCGCCTCCCCCAGCGAGCCGAAGAGCGCGGTCTTGCTCAACAATTCCACGATTGCGCGCGGCTCCATGGGTTTCGGTCCCCTTGCCTGCACTCGGGGGGATCATGCCGGGGATAGGGGGTCCGTGTCGAGCGCGATGAGGCGGTTCCCGGCCGGATGATGAACGCAAGCGTACCGGGCCGCAGGAGGCCTGCCCGCCGGCGGCCACGGCAGCGCCCATGTTGACGCGCCCATGGGACCGCTGCAAAGTGGCGCCGACGGAAGCCGACAGCGTCCGAGATGATCGCACAACACGTACAAGGCCGGAGGATGCCCATGAGACTCGAATGGCACAAGCCGGAAGTGGTCGAGGAAGAGGTGGGCCTCGAGGTGACGAGCTACTCCTCGGCCGAGCTCGACCGGAGCTGATCCTCTCTTTGAGAGCGCCATCCTTGCGATAGCGTGCCGGCGGCGGCGCCGCGCGCGCTCGCGCTTGCGCTGGCCCGACCCACCTGAACGAGGCCGCCGGTCCGGCGCCGCGCCGCCGTCGGTCTCGTAGGACGACGGCGACGTTCCCGCTTCGGCGCTACACCTCTCGGCAGCACGCCCGATATGAGGCGGATTCATTCGCCCGTCCTGCTCGCCAACGTCGAGGACAGGACGGCGCGCGCATTCGTCGTGCTGTTCGCGTGCGATGCCTTTGCCCGCGCCATTCTGATCTCGCTGGTGCCGCTCGAGGCCTACCAGCTCCTGGGCGCGGCTCAGCTCGTCAGCGTCATCTATTTCCTGGTCGGCATCCTCGGCCTGGCCTCCAATCTGACCGTGCCGCTCGTGCTGCATCTGATCAGACGGCGCTGGGTGCTCACCATCGGCGCCGCGGCGCAGATGGCGAGTGTGCTCCTGTTCGCGCTGGGGACGACGCCGGCGCTCGTTGCCGGCCTGTCGCTGCAGGTCCTGGCCATGGCCATGCTCGACGTGGTGATCAATCTCTACCTGCTGGATCACATCCCCCGCCGCGGACTCAACCACTTCGAGCCGCGCCGGCTCGTCTTCGCCGGCACCGCCTTCGCCTTGGGCCCGTGGGTCGGTGTCTATCTGCATCGCAACGTGGCCGTGAACCTGACCTATGCCGTCGCCGCGCTCGCCACGCTGACGATGCTCACCTACTTCTGGACCCTGCGCCTTGCCGACGATCCGAGCCTCAAGGCCGGCGTGGTGCCGCCGCCGAGCCCCTTGAGCTTCGTGTCACGCTTCCTGGCGCAGCCCCGTCTGGTGCTGTCCTGGGTGCTGGCGCTGGGGCGCAACGGCTGGTGGGTCATGAACTTCATCTACACGCCCATCTACGTCACCAACGCCGGCTATCCGCCCGAGGTGGGCGGCGCCCTGGTGTCGCTCGGCCTCGCGCCGATGCTGCTGGTGCGGGTGTGGGGCCGGATCGGGCAGGCGATCGGCCTGCGCAACCTTCTGAGCCTCGCCTACGGCTTCACCGGGGCGGCCAGCATCGCCGCGGCGGGTGCGGCCGCCGCCGGCCTGCCCCTCGTCTGCATGGGCCTGCTGTGGGTCGCGGCCTTTGCCGCCACCATCATCGACGGCGCCGGCAATGTGCCGTTCCTGCGCGCCGTCCATCACTACGAGCGCGCGGCCATGACCTCCGTGTTCATGACCTTTCGCCACGTCGGCTCGCTGGTGGTGCCCGGCGTCCTCGCCGTGGTGCTGTGGGTGGCCCCGCTGTGGGGCGTCTTCGTCGTCGGCGGCCTCATGACGCTCGGCATGGCGGGTCTCTCGCGCTACCTGCCGCGGCGGCTGTAGGACCGCCCGGCGGGGCCGTGCTGGCGGGCGCGGGCGTTGCCTTGTAGTGTCGGGCACAGGGTTCTTGATGCTGCGAGGTGGGCAATGCCGGTACGTGCCAACGAGCGGGTCGCCTGGTTCAACGGCGAGTTCATGCCCGAATCCCAGGTGCGCATCCCGTTCCGCGATTCGAGCTGGGTCTACGGCGACGGCGGCTTCGACATGACGCGCAGCTTCGGCCACCGGCTGTTCAAGGTGAAGGAGCACGTCGATCGGCTCTACCGCTCGCTGAAATACCTGCGCCTCGATCCGGGGTTCGGCCCCGACAGGATGTGCCGGCTGACCGAGGAGGTGTTCGAGCGCAACCGCCACCTGCTGGGCCCCGACGACGACTACTGGGTCGGCCAGCGCATCAGCCGCGGCGTCAAGCGGACGGCGGGCGACAACATCGACTATCACGGCCCCAACGTGGTGCTCGAGTGCTCGCCGCTGCCCTTTGCCCAGCGCGCCAAGCTGTTCAAGGACGGCATCCGCGTCGTCATTCCCTCGCACCGGCGCGTGCCGCCGGACTCGCTCACCCCGCGCGCGAAGACCCACAACTACCTGAACCTGATCGTGGCCAACCAGGAGGTGCAGGCGATCGATCCCGAGGCCTGGGCGGTGCTGCTCGACGTCAACGGCAACCTGTGCGAGGGCATGGGCTCCAACGTCTTCACCGTGCGCGACGGCCGGGTGCTGACCCCGCGCGAGAAATTCGTGCTGCCGGGCGTGAGCCGGCAGACGGTCATCGACCTGGCGCGCGAGGAGGGCATCCCGGTCGCCGAGACCGACATCGACCTCTACGATGCCTACAGCGCCGACGAGGTGTTCCTCACCTCCACCTCGCTGTGCATCTGTCCCGTGACCAGGGTGAACGGCGTGGAAATCGGTCCCAAGGGGCAGGTGTGGGGGCCCGTCACCAAGCGCCTCGCCGAGGCCTACCAGCGCCTCGTGGGCCACGATTTCGTCGGCCAGTACCTCAAGCGCTACGTGGCCGGCATGGAGGCGCGCGCGTTCTAGGCGTCGTCACGGGGGCATTACCCTCCTTTCGGCGCTGCGACCTCAGAGAGACGTAGGGACGAGGGTCCGACCCCGTGGGCCTGATCATCAAGATGCTGGGATCGGCGGCGGGCGGCGGGTTTCCGCAGGCCAACTGCAACTGCCGCAACTGCGCCGACGTGCGCGCGGGCAAGCCCGGCCTCAGTCCGCGCACGCAGTCGTCGGTGGCGGTCAGCGCCGACGGTGCGCGGTGGCTGCTCCTCAATGCCTCCCCCGACATCCGCCAGCAGATTGCCGCCACGCCGCAGCTGGCACCCCGCCCCGGCGATCCGCCGCGCTCGAGCCCGATCGTGGGTGTGGCGCTCACCAACGGCGACGTCGACCACGTCGCCGGCCTGTTGAGCCTGCGCGAGGGTCTCCGATTCACGCTCTACGCTTCCGAGCGGGTGCTGGCCGCGTTGCAGGACAACCCCATATTCAATGTGCTGAGTGCGGCCTCTGTACCGCGCGTGCCGCTGCGGCTCGGACAGAGCGTAGAGGCCGCATCCGGCCTCGTGGTCGAGGGCTACGCCGTTCCAGGCAAGGTCGCGCTCTACCTCGAGGAGGACGGCCCCGGCTTCGGCACGCGCGAGGGCGACAGCATTGGTCTCTGTATACGGGAGCCCGTGTCGGGCGCATCGTTCCACTACATTCCGGGCTGCGCCGGCCTCGATGCGCAGCTCGCTCGCCGGCTGGCCGGGGCGCGGCTGGTCCTCTTCGACGGTACGCTCTACACTGACGGCGAGATGATCGCGCAAGGCTTGTCGGACAAGACGGGCACCCGCATGGGTCATGTGGCCATATCGGGACCGCAGGGGTCGATGGCGGCATTGGCGCCGCTCGGCGTCGCGCGCCGCATCTATGTGCACCTGAACAATTCCAACCCCGTCCTGCGCGAGGGCAGTCCCGAGCGTGCCGAGGTCG
The DNA here is from genome assembly GCA_035652635.1 of Hyphomicrobiaceae bacterium. Classification (GTDB taxonomy): domain Bacteria; phylum Pseudomonadota; class Alphaproteobacteria; order Rhizobiales; family Hyphomicrobiaceae; genus AWTP1-13. The sequence continues at coordinate 8,614 of DASRDL010000197.1, forward strand.
AGCGCGCCGGCTGGGAAGTGGCCTGGGACGGCATGGAGATCCGCCTGTGAGCACCCTGATGACCCCGGCGGAGCTGGA
>DASRDL010000198.1:0-6037 GCA_035652635.1 Hyphomicrobiaceae bacterium
GATCCAGATCTTCTGGCCGTGCACGGCATAGCCGTTGCCGTGGCGGACGGCGCGCGTCTTGAGGCGGGTGGTGTCGAGACCGGTGTTGGGCTCGGTGACGGCGAAGCAGGCCTTCTCGGTGCCGGCAATCAGCGGCGGCAGAAAGCGGCGCTTCTGCTCCTCGGTGCCGAACACCACGACCGGGTTCAGGCCGAAGATGTTCATGTGCACGGCCGAGGCGCCGGAGAAGGCCGCCCCCGACTCCGCGATGGTCTGCATCATGATGGCGGCTTCCGTGATGCCGAGCCCGGCTCCGCCGTAGGCTTCTGGCATGGCGATGCCGAGCCAGCCGGCCTCGGCCAGCGCCTTGTGGAAGTCGTGCGGGAACTCCCCGTCGGCGTCGCGGGCGAGCCAGTAGTCGTCGCCGAAGCGCGCGCAGATCTTGGCGACGCCGTCGCGGATCTCGGCTTGCGCGGGGGTGAGGGCGAGGGTCATGTCTGTGCTCCGGCCGAAGAGATGGTGTCACACCCGGCGGGTTGGAGGGTCACGCTAAGCCACTTCCCGACGGCGCGCCATGGCGGTGCCGCAATCCCGCCGGCGCGTTTTTCTTGCACGCGCGGCGACTTCAAGACCCCGGCAACGCCTGGGCCGCATGCCGCGACTTATGCTCTCGCTTTGGCTGCGCCGATGGTGCCGGCCTTGCTCAGCGCCGCGATATCCGCGGGCGTGAAGCCCCAGTCCTCGAGCGCCGCTTCGCCGCCGGCACCGCGAGCCTGCCCGGGGGCGCCCATCTCGGGCACCGTGCGCGAGAAGCGGGGCGCGGGGGCGGGCTGCAGCACGCCGTCGCGGCGCACGAAGGTTCTCCGTGCTGCGTTGTGGGGATGGTGCTCGACCTCGCCCAGGGCCAGCACGGGGGCGACGCAGGCGTCGCTGCCGGCAAAGATCCTCTCCCACTCGTCGCGCGTCCTGGAGGCGATGGCTGCGGCGAAGCGCTCGCGCAGGATCGGCCAGCCCTTGCGGTCATGCTGCTTGGGCAGGCCCGCGTCGGCGAGACCCAGTTTCTCGACCAGCTCGGCATAGAAGCGCTGCTCGATGGCGCCGACCGACAGCCACTTGCCGTCCTTGGTGCGGTAGACGTCGTACCAGGGCGCACCGGAGTCGATCACGTTGACGCCGCGCTCGTCCGCCCAGGAGCCCTGGGAGTAGAGGCCGTAGATGCCGGCGGCGAGGAAAGCCGCGCCGTCCACCATGGCCGCGTCCACCACCTGGCCCTTGCCGGAGCGCTGCGCCTCGAGCAGCCCGCACACCACGCCGAAGGCGAGGAACATGCCGCCGCCGCCGAAGTCGCCGACCAGGTTCAGGGGCGGCACCGGCGCCTCGCCCTTGCGGCCGATGGCATGCAGGACGCCGGCGAGGGCGATATAGTTGATGTCGTGGCCGGCCTGCTGCGCCATGGGCCCGTCCTGGCCGAAGCCCGTCATGCGGCCGTAGACCAGCTTGGGATTGATCTCCATCAGCTCAGCAGGCCCGAGCCCCAGCCGCTCCATGACCCCGGGCCGGAACCCCTCGATGATGGCGTCGGCCTTGGCGGCGAGCTTCCTCACCACGTCGCGCCCGGCCGGCGACTTCACGTCGAGGGCGAGGGAGCGGCGGCCGCGGTGCAGCACGTCGTACTTGGGCTCGCGGCCCGGCAGGCCCAGGTCGGCCGCCTCCTGCCGGTCGACCCGGATCACGTCGGCGCCCATGTCGGCCAGCAGCGTGGCCGCGAACGGTGCCGGGCCGATACCTGCCATCTCGATGATGCGAAAAGACGCGAGCGGACCCATCTTGGTTACCCTTCCGTTTGGCATTCGCCCGCTCTGTCGTGGACGGCGGGCGCAAGAATGCGCGAGTTGCTGTTGGTCGGCGACTCGAGTGTCCGTGTAAACGTTTCTCAATGCCGCTGTGCTTCCTTGCCGGCCAAGGCGTCAACAATAATTGGGTGTGCGTCAAGGGTGTCCGCTCTCAAGGCCCTTCCGGCTCGTTTGCGCGCTTGGCTCGTGGCCGGCGCGGACGACGGCCATCCCGAGTCCGCCGGACGCGCCGGAAGGCCGACCGCCGCCGCCGACCTGTCCGCCGAATTCGCGCGCTTCGTGAGCATCGGCGACCGGCTGGAGAAGCGGCTCGAGGCGCTCAAGGACATCCAGTGGGAGATGCGCGAGAGCGAGGCGCGCTACCGCGATCTGCTCGACAACCAGGCCGACGTCATCCTGCGGCGCGACGCCGAAGGCCGCCTGACCTTCGTCAACCGTTCCTTCTGCCGGCTGTTCGGCCTCGACCGCGACGCGGTGCTGGGGCGGCCCTTCCGGCCGGAGGTGCTGGGGGGCGACGCGGCAACGCCGCTGGCGGCGGGCTCGCACGTGCGCCAGCAGCGCTATGTGCAGCAAATCGAGACGGTCGAGGGGCCGCGCTGGTTCGAGTGGGACGAGCACGTGGTGCTGGCCGGCGACGCCGCCATCCCCGAGGTGCAGTGCATCGGGCGCGACATCACGGAGCGGCGCCGCACCGAGGACGACCTGCGCGAGGCGCGCATCCAGGCGGAGGCCGCCAATCGGGCCAAGTCGCGTTTCCTCGCCGCCATGAGCCACGAGATCCGCACGCCGATGAACGGCATCCTCGGCATGACGGCGCTGCTGCGCGAGACCGAGCTGTCGCCGGAGCAGCACACCTATGCGCACGCCATCGAGCGCTCGGCCCGCACGCTCCTGACGCTGATCGACGAGATCCTCGACTTCTCCAAGATCGAGGCCGACAAGCTGCAGCTGAACTCGGCCCCCCTGGCCCTCGACGAGTGCGTGCAGGGCGTGGTCGAGCTGCTGGCGCCCAAGGCCTACGAGAAGCGCATCGACATCGCCTGGGCCATCGACCCGGACCTGCCCAACCCGCTCATGGGCGACGAGGTGCGCGTGCGCCAGATCATCACCAACCTGGTCGGCAACGCCATCAAGTTCACCGACCGGGGCGGGGTGCTCGTGACAGTGGCCCGCTCGCTCGCCGCCAGACCCTCCAGGGAGGAGGACGAGGTCGAGGTCGCCATCGTCGTGGAGGACACCGGCATCGGCATTGCTCCGGAAGCGCTGCCGGTGCTCTTCTCCGAGTTCGAGCAGGCCGAGAACGCGGTGCGCAGGCGACAGGGCGGCACCGGCCTGGGGCTAGCCATCTCGCGCCGGCTGGCTCGGGCGATGGGCGGCGACATCGTCGTCGGCAGCACGACGGGCGGCGGCTCCACCTTCACGGCCACCATACGCCTGGGGAGCCCCGGCACCGATGACGGCGAGACCGTCGAGCCCGCGGCCCCGGCCGTCGCCCACCACGTGCTGCTGGCGCTCGACCGCGCCATCGAGCGGCGCGCGCTGCGTCTCACGCTGGAGGGTGCCGGCATCCCGCTCGAGGAGAGCAACACGGCGGGCGCCGCTGAGCTGATCGCGGCCGCTTCCGGGGCGGGCGAGCCCTTCACCCGCATCATCGTCGACGGTCGCAGCGGCTGTGACCGGGCGGCCGAGCTGCTCGCCGCCGCCAAGGCGGCCTGCCCCGCCGGTGTGCAGGGGGTAATCGTGCTCGACACGGCGGCCAAGGCCGATTTCGCCCAGTTCCGCGACGTGGGCTTCGACGCCTATCTGGTTCGCCCGGTCAGACCGCAGTCGGTGCTCACGCACCTCGGCGCCGGCCATGAGCCGGCCGAGCCGCCGCAGCCGCCGCCCAAGGCCGAGCACCAGCCGAAGTTCAGCTCCATCCCCTCGGTGCTGCTGGTGGAGGACAACGACATCAACGCGCTGCTGGCGCGGCGGATGCTGGAGAAGGTCGGCTGCAAGGTGCGCCATTGTGTCAACGGCCGCGAAGCCGTCGACGTGTTCCAGCGCGTGCTCGCCGGGCTCGACCGCGGCTACGACCTCGTGCTGATGGACGCGCACATGCCGGTGCTCGACGGGCTCGAGGCCACGCGCGCCATCCGGCAGCTCTACGCGGCGGCCGGAGGGGACGTGTCGAAGCCGCCGCCTATCGTCGCTGTCACCGCCAACGCCTTCGACGAGGACCGCCGTCGCTGCCTGGAGGCGGGCATGGACGACTACCTGGCCAAGCCGTTCGACCGCGACGAGCTCGGCCGCCTGCTCGAGCGTTGGTGCCGCCAGTTGATCGTGGCGGAGGACGCGCGGGCGTGAGCGGTCGTCCCGGAAATTCGCGCGGCGAATCTCCGGGACCGGGGGCATGTGTTATGCGCGTGGCTGGGTCCCGGATCGCCGCTTCCCGGCGCCCGGGACTGCATCACCCGCGTTTCGCCCGCTTGGCCGTGAGGAAGGCGCCGATGGCGGCCTGCGGCTCGCCCGTCTTGTAGGCCTCCGACAGGGCATCGATGCCGGCGACGATGCCCTCCTCCACCGACACGCGCTGCCAGCGGTCCATGAGCGCCTTTTGCGCACGGATGGCCTCGGGCGTCGCGCGGCAAATGCCCGCGAGCCAGCCGTCGACCGCCGCATCGAGCTCGGCCGCCGGCACGACCTTCTGCACGAACTCCATGCCAGCCGCCTCGGCTGCCGAGTAGAGCGCCCCGGTGAGCAGCATCTCGCGCGTGCGGCCCCAGCCGATGAGGCCGGGCAGCAGCGCCGCCTCGATCACGGAGGGCAGCCCCATGTGCACCTCCGGCATGCCGAAGCGGGCACCTTCGGCCGCCACGCGCATGTCGCAGCTCGCCGCCACCTCGAGGCCCGCCCCCAGGCAGAAGCCGTTGATGCGGCCGATCACCGGCACCGGGCAGGCGCGGATCGCCTTGCAGGCCTCGTGCAGGCGGGTGATGAAGAGGCGCGCGCTGTCGGCACAGAGCGCGCCCAACTCGTTGAGGTCGGCACCGCCGATGAAGGCGCGATCTCCCGCACCGGTCAGAACCACCGCGCGCAGCTGCTTGTCGGCGGCCAGCTTGGTGAACGTCGCGGTGAGTTGTACGATGAGCGGTGTCGACAGGCAGTTGAGCTTCGCCGCATTGTCGACCGCGACTCGGGCGATCGTTCCGCCATGGCTCTCGGTCAGGTGCACGCGCACTGTCGGGTCGGACATGTCTCCCTCTCCGGCAACATCCACCCCACTGTGGCAGATCGCAGGATGCCGCTCCAGAACCGCGTCACACCCGAAGGGGAAATCATCGCCACGCCGCACCGCGGCCTGTTGATGGGCAACCGCGGAGGCGCCTTCCACCTGCCAGACCGCACGCTCGGGGAGAGGCGCTGGGCCAGCCGGCAGTGGATCGCCTGCGTGCTGGAGTTCAAGGGCCGGCATCGCGAGGCGATGATGCAGCCCAACCGCTACACCGAGCTGTTCTTCCTCGACGAGGCGACGGCGCTGGCCGCCGGGCACCGGCCGTGCTTCGAGTGCCGGCGGGGCGATGCGGAGGTCTTCGCGGGGTTGTGGGCCAGGCTGCAGGGCCGCACCGAGCGGGCGCAGGCCGCCGAGATGGACGCGGTGCTGCAGGGGGAGCGCGTGGGCCCCGGCCGGCGCAAGGTCACCTATCGCGCACGCCTTGCCGACGTCCCCACCGGCGCCTTCGTGCGCTATCCGCGCGAGGGCCGCGGCGGCAGCTTCTATCTCGTTGTCGGCAATCACCTTTTGGCGTGGGACCCGGCCGGCTACACCGCCCTGGTGCTGCGCGCGCCGGCCTCCCAGGAGCTCGACGTGCTCACCCCGCGCTCGATCGTTGCCGTACTTTCAGCCGGATACCGTCCCATGCTGCATCCCAGCGCCCTCGCGCTGCTGGGCGAGGACGTACACCGTGGGAAGGGGGTGCAATGACCCGTTCGACGCTGAAGAGGGCGCTGAGGCGCATTTACGTCCTGCTCGCGGTCGTACTCGCCATCTCGTTCCTGGCCAAGATCGCCGATCACGTGCCGCGCCTCGCCGGCACCGGCCTGGAGAGCCTGCTCAAGGACACCTACGAGTACCTGCGCGACATGTCGCTGCTGATCGCCACCGGCGGCGTCGCCTACATCACCAACATGTTCCAGAAGCGCTCGAGCTTCATCGAGGGGCTGAA
>DASRDL010000199.1:0-5464 GCA_035652635.1 Hyphomicrobiaceae bacterium
GGCCCGCGTGTTCGCCATGTTCCCGCGGCTCGCCGAGCGGCGCGGCCAGGCGGCCGGCACCATGTCGGGCGGCGAGCAGCAGATGCTGGCGATCGGCCGCTGCCTCATGAGCCGGCCCGAGCTCATCATGTTCGACGAGCCCTCGCTGGGGCTGGCGCCGGCGCTGGTGGCGGAGCTGTTCCGCACCGTCCGCACCCTCAACGAGGAGGGCATGACCGTGCTGCTGGTGGAGCAGAACGTGTTCGCCTCGCTCAAGCTCGCCGCGCGCGCCTACGTATTGGAGAACGGCCGCATCGTCATGACCGGCACCGGGCCGGAGCTGCTCGCCGACGACCGTGTGCGCCAGTTCTATCTGGGCGTGGAGGCGGGGGCGGGCGGGTAGGCCGGCCCGGCGTTCCGTCCCACTGGACCGGGCTGCGCTCTGCCCGCGCCATTTTTTTGCACGGCCGGCGGTGTCGGCTCAGGACTCAGCCAGCCGTCCTTGGAACGTCGAGCCGCCTCTCGAGGCGGCTGGTGCCAGGATTGCAGCGACGGCTGCATGTCACGAGGAGAGGAGCCAATGGCGCAAGTGCAGAAAATCTCGCCCTGCCTGTGGTTCAACGGCCGCGCCGAGGAGGCGGCGAGGCTCTACACGTCGATCTTCCCCAACTCGCGCATCGATCACATCGACAGATCGACGGTCGATTACCCCGGCGGCAAGGCGGGCGATGTGCTTCTCGTCTCGTTCACGCTGGCCGGCCTCTCCTACGAGGCCCTGAACGGCGGACCGCACGATTCTTTCAACGACGCCATTTCGCTCTCGGTGTCCTGCAAGGACCAGGCGGAGGTGGACCGCGTGTGGGATGCACTCCTCGCCGGCGGCGGCAAGCCGGTCGCGTGCGGCTGGCTCAAGGACAAGTTCGGCGTTTCCTGGCAGGTCGTGCCCGATGAGCTCGTGGCCATGATCCGCGACAAGGACCGCACCAAAGCCAGGCGCGCCATGCAGGCGATGATGGAGATGGTGAAGCTCGACGTTGCCGCGCTGAGGCGCGCCTTCGCGGGAGCCGACTGAAGGCGCAAGGCAGGGAGAGAGCCGGACCCGACCTCGTCCCGTTCAGCTCAGGCTGCCCGGATAGTCCTGCCAGATGCTGGGCTCGAGTTTCAGGTGCGTGGCGGCCGGGTAGGCGGCCGTCCAATACCCGGCGCACTCGGACCCTGTGGGGTTCCACAGGTCGGGCAGTCGCGTCATGTCGTCGAGGAAGTCCTCGAGCAGCTCCATCCGGTGGCACCAGCCGACGTGCTGGGGGTGCAGCGTCATGGTGAAGAAGCGGCCGCGCCTGTACTGGGCGTCGAGCTCGGCGCGCCAGTTGCGCACGAGCATGTCGGGGTTGTCGAGCCCCGTGCCCGCCACCGGGAACATGCAGAAGAACTGGTCGTCGAAGTGATAGTAGTAGGGCAGCGCCAGGATGGCGCGGCGGCTGGCGAAATCCGTCACCCAGTAGTGCGGGATGTCGTCGGCGAGGCCGTTGCCGAAGTAGGCGTAGCCGGCCTCGATCAGCAGGTCCATGGTGTGGGGGCTGATGGTGCCGCCGGCGAAGGCATCGGTCTGGCGCGGCAGCGAGAACCAGCCGGCCGGGCGGCGGCCGGTGACGCCGGTGAGGATCTCGGTGGCGAGCGCAAGGCGGGCCTTCTCGTCCTCGCGGGCGAGCGCGCTCACGTCCTCGTGCCTGAGGCCGTTGGCCGCCACCTCGTGCCCCTCCTCGGCCAGCGCTCTGATCTTGTCAGGGTAGATTTCCGCCATGACGGCGGGTACCGCGAAGGTCGCGCGCAGCCCGCGCTTGGCGAGAGCGGCGCAGAGGAGGTGGAGGCCGTCCCCGGCGGCGAGCTGCGCCGGCGCGCCGGCGACGTCGCGCGCCGTGATGCCTTGCGGGCCGCCGGCAACGCTGAGGTCGACGACGATGTGCACGGCGCAGCGTTTGCCGTCGGGCCAGCGGACGTCCGCGTCGGGCAGGCTTCGCTCGTCGGAGATGGTGTAGCCGTCCTTCCAGGGCATTGGGCCTCTCCCGCGGCGCGCTGTCGATGGCGTCACGCAGCGACGCGCTGTGGCGGATGCCGCTCCAGGCAATGGCGGGCCACCTGCTCGCAGGTGGCAAACCACACGCCGGGCAGCGTCTTCATGCGCGCGATCAGCCGGTCGAGCATGGAAATGCGCAGGGCGCGGCCCGACACGAACGGGTGCAGGCAGACGTTGAGATAGCCGCTCTGGCGGTACTGCTGCAGGAACGCTGCCCACCACATGTCGAGCACGCGCTCCGGGTCGGACAGGCGCTGCTCCGAGTTGGCCGACGCGTACCAGGCGAAGGAGAAGAACATGGCATCGTCGATGGCGAAGTGGAACGGCAGCTCGAGGAGGCAGGGCCGGCCGTCGTCGTCGAGCACGTAGTAGGGGCGGTGGCCGGGTGCGCCGTGGGAATTGTAGATGAAGCCGTGCTCGCGCAGCAGCGCCGGCGGGTAGTGGCTGCGCGAGCCGACGGGACGGCGACCGCCGATCCGCTCCAGCGCGGCGGCGGTCTTGGCGAGGTGGTCGCGCGCCAGCTCGGGCTCCTTGGGCACGCGGTGCTCCCACATGTGGTCGGCAAGCTCGTGGCCGCTCCTGACGGCGGCCTTCAACGCCTCGGGGTAGAGCTCGCAGATGCGCCCGACCGTGAAGACGGTGGCCTTGATGCTGTGGGAGTCGAACAGCTCGATCAGCCGCCAGATGCCGACGCGGCCGCCGAACTCGCCCTTGGCCAGCTGCATTGGGGGCTCGTTGTTGAGCCGGCGCAGCAGCATGGCGTCGAAGTCGGCGGTGAAGTTGACGGCGATGCGCGCCCCGTCCGGCCAGGCGAGGCCGTCGATCGGCTGGCTGCGGCGGGCCACGGCCTGCGCCGCCGCCTTCACGCCCGCCAGCTCCTCCCTGAGCGCGTCGGTCATTGGGCCCACCTCCGAGCCGATGTGTCGAGCTTAGCGCCGTCGGTGCGCGCACTCAAACGCTGTGCGTGAACGTTCCGGCCCGTGCCTGGGTCCCGGCCTTCGCCGGGATGACGGTGGCGGGGGCAGCGGCGGCGGTTGCGCCGGCCAATTGACGTCGATCCGGCGGAGGCCGGTCCACCTCGCCGCCGGTGCCAGGCCGGCCTAGGCGCTGCCGATCAGAATGCCGGCGCCGAAGACGATGAGGCCGCCCACCACCACCTCGAAGGCGGCGCGCAGGAACTTGGTGTCCATGTAGCGCGCCCTGATCCAGGCGATGGCCCACAGCTCGATCAGCACCACGGCGATGGCGAGCGTGGTCGCCGCCCGGAACTCGCCGATGAGGTAGGGCAGCGTGTGGCCGATGCCGCCGAGCGTCGTCATCAGGCCGGTGATGGCGCCGCGCAGCCACGGATGGCCGCGGCCCGTCAACTCGCCGTCGTCGGAGAGCGCCTCGGCAAAGCCCATGGAGACGCCGGCACCCACGGACGCCGCCATGCCGACCAGAAACGTCTCCCACGTATTGTGCGTGGCGAAGGCGGCGGCGAACAGCGGCGCCAGCGTCGACACCGAGCCGTCCATCAGCCCGGCGAGACCGGGCTGCACCACCTGCAGCACGAACATGCGCTGCCTCGTCGCCTCCTCGGCCTGGCGCGCATCGGCGGTGAGATGCTGCTGGCCCAGCCGCTGCGCCAGGGAGATGTGGGAGCGCTCGGCTGCCGCTAGGTCGCCCAGCAGCTTGCGGATGCCCGCGTCGGTGGCGCGGCCGAGCGCGCGCTCGTAGAAGCGGCCGGCCTCGAACTCGATGGCCTCGGCCTGGCGGCGCACCTTGTCGAGACCGAGCGGCCGCACCGCCCACAACGGCTCGTGCTTGACGAAGCCGCGCACGTCCTGGCGGCGGATCAGCGGAATGTGCTCGCCGAACTTGGCCCGGTGCAGCTCGATGAGGCGGCGCCGGTGCTCGTTCTCCTCTGCCGCCATCTCGGTGAACACCTGCGCCGAGGCCGGGAAGGCGGCCTTCAGGCCGTCGGCGTAGTCGGCATAGATGCGCGCATCTTCCTCCTCGGCCGAGATGGCGAGGGCCAGAATCTCCTGCTCGGTCAGCTCCGCGAATGCTCTCACTGCCGGCCTCTGGGTTCGGATTACCTTAGAACTATTCTAAACATGCCCAACGGCATGGCAAGCCTCGAGGTGGGGCCTCGGATGGGGCCGTTGTCCCCATCCGCGCACGCGCACCCCCCTTTGCCGCGACCCCGGCTGCCTTGTTGCACATGCGAGCCCCATGATATGAGGGCGCCGCGCCGCTTCGGCGCCGCGAGGGACGGATACGATGCCCACAGCCGCAGGGCGCCGACCGGCGCCGGATTCCCGCTTCTTCTCGGGCAGCTTGGCCGAGAGCGATCCCGAGCTCGCCGGTGTGGTCGAGCGGGAGCTCAAGCGCCAGCAGGATGAGATCGAGCTGATCGCCTCGGAGAACATGGTGTCGCGGGCGGTGCTGGAGGCGGCCGGCAGCGTGCTCACCAACAAGTACGCCGAGGGCTACCCCGGCAACCGCTACTACGGCGGCTGCCAGTACGTCGACGAGGCCGAGACTCTGGCCATCGAGCGGGCCAAGAAGCTCTTCAAATGCCGGTTCGCCAACGTGCAGTCGCACTCGGGCTCCACCGCCAACCAGGAAGCCTTCATGGCGCTCATGAAGCCGGGTGACACTTTCATGGGGCTCAGCCTGGCGGCCGGCGGGCATCTGACGCACGGCTCTCCCGTCAACATGTCGGGCAAGTGGTTCAAGGTGGTGCCCTACGGCGTGCGCCGCCAGGACCAGCGCATCGACATGGACGAGGTGGCGAGCCTCGCCCGCGAGCACCGGCCCCGGGTGATCATCGCCGGCGGCAGCGCCTATCCGCGCCTCATCGATTTCGCCGCATTCCGCAAGGTGGCCGACGAGGTCGGCGCCTACCTGATGGTGGACATGGCCCACTTCGCCGGGCTGGTTGCCGGCGGGGTCATCCCGAGCCCCTTCCCGCACGCCCACGTGGTCACCACCACGACGCACAAGACGCTGCGCGGCCCCCGCGGCGCCATGATCCTCACGAACGAGGAGGACTTGGCCAAGAAAATCAACTCCGCCGTGTTCCCCGGCCTGCAGGGCGGCCCGCTGATGCACATCATCGCCGCCAAGGCGGTGGCGCTGGGCGAAGCGCTGCAGCCCGAGTTCCGCGCCTATGCGCGTGCCGTGGTGGAGAACGCCAAGGCGCTGGGCGAGGTGCTGAGCGCGGCGGGCTACGATCTGGTGGCCGGCGGCACCGATACGCACCTCCTGCTTGTCGACCTGCGGCCCAAGAGGCTCACCGGCAACATCGCCGAGAAGGCGCTGGGCCGCGCCCACATCACCACCAACAAGAACGGCGTGCCGTTCGATCCGGAGAAGCCCACGGTGACCTCGGGCATCCGCGTCGGCTCGCCGGCCGGCACCACG